>JAIWFK010000081.1:0-5146 GCA_048631695.1 Calditrichales bacterium | reverse complement strand
CTTCCTTTCCGACGATAAAAGGTTGGAGGAGTAACCCGCAGAGCATAGAGGCTGTTTATCACCGTAAGTTTGGTTTATTCCAATTTTGGTCGTACAGATATTACTTGATTATTACTTGTATTACTTGACAATTAAATTTGCCTACCTTATTATATATACATCAAAACCTACTTCCTTTCCACCGGTAAAAGGTTGGGAGGAGTAACCCACAGAACCTAGAGGCTGTTTATCACCGTAAGTCCGGTGTATTCCTAGAGAAATTTCAACTTTTTAGACTTTCCAGTTTGGTTCCCAGATGTCAAAGTATATCTTTATTACTGGTGGTGTTGTTAGTTCAGTTGGTAAGGGTATCACCGTTGCTTCTATTGGCACTATTCTAAAGAGTCGACAAATCACCGTCTCTGTGCAGAAACTAGACCCTTATCTCAATGTTGACCCAGGAACAATGTCGCCCTATCAGCATGGTGAGGTATTTGTCACTCAGGACGGTGCTGAGACCGACCTGGATTTAGGCAACTATGAACGTTTCATTGATGTTAACCTTACCGCTGAGTCTAATGTCACCTCGGGACAAATCTATAGCGCTGTTATTGCCAGGGAGAGGCGGGGTGATTTCCTGGGTGGCACTATTCAGGTGGTGCCCCATGTTACCAGCGAGATAAAGGAACGGTTCAAGCGATTGGCTGAGAAATCACAGGCTGAGGTAGTTATTATAGAGGTAGGTGGCACGGTTGGCGATATTGAGGGGCAACCCTTCCTTGAAGCCATCAGGCAGATGAGAAATGATGTTGGGCGGGATAATGTGCTCTATATTCATGTAACCCTTCTCCCCTATCTTACCTCTACTCAAGAACTGAAGACCAAGCCCACTCAGCACAGTGTTAATGAGCTAAGGCGCATCGGTATCCAGCCTGATGTTATCATATGTCGCAGTGACTACCCCATCTCGGAAGGGATACGGGATAAAATATCTCAGTTCTGTGATGTTGACAAGCAAGCTGTTATTCCCTTACCCACAGTATCTACCATCTATGAAGTCCCACTACTACTGGAGGAGGAAGGACTGGGACGGCTAATTGTGGACAAGCTTAGCCTTAAGCCAAGCCAGACAGACTTGAGCCAGTGGCAGGAACTGGTTGGATGCCTCAAAGAACCACGGGAGCCAGTTAATATTGCCCTGGTGGGAAAATATGTGGAGTTAAGGGATGCCTACTACTCGGTTCGCGAAGCACTATACCACGCTGCTCTATATCATAATAGGGATATTAATCTCATCTGGGTTCAATCCGAGGACTTAGAAAGTGAGGGCAGTGAGGCGCTACTACGCTCAGCCCAGGGTATTATTGTCCCTGGCGGCTTTGGTGTCAGAGGGGTTGAGGGCATGATAAAGGCAGCTAGCTATGCCCGAAACAATGAAATCCCCTACTTAGGACTGTGCCTGGGGATGCATGTTATGATAATTGAGTTTGCCCGATATGCTCTGGACTCAACCAAGCCGAACTCTACCGAATTTGACCCGTCTACTCCCTATCCGGTCATTTACCTCCTCCCTGAACAGAGGGGGATAGAAAATAAAGGCGGCACGATGCGCTTGGGCAACTACCCTTGCCAGCTAGTTAATGGTAGCCGCGTGGCTAATGCCTATGGAGATAGCCTGGTCTATGAGCGTCATAGGCATCGTCTTGAATTTAATAATCAATTTCGTGATTTATTGCAGAAGGCGGGAATGGTTTATAGTGGGCTATCACCCGATGGGAAACTGGTAGAGGTTTGCGAGCTAGCCAACCATCCGTGGATGGTGAGCTGCCAGTTCCACCCTGAATTTGGCTCACGTCCCGGTCGCCCCCATCCCTTGTTTCGTGATTTTATCGGGGTAAGTAAGGAAATACTACGTGAAGGGGCTCAACCACCACTACCCCTTGCGTCGTAGTCTGTGATAAAATACCGCCCACCTAGAAAGGAAAGACAAAATGCTCATTTATCTGGATACAGCCAATATTGACCAAATCAGGCAGGCGGCTGAGCTGGGGGTCATTAGTGGTATTACTACTAATCCCTCCCTGATGTCCAGGGAAAAAGCGGCTGACTATCAAGCCACTATCAAGGAAATCTGCTCCATTATCCCCGGGCCTATTTCGGCTGAGGTAGTGGTTGAGGGGGCTCAAGCAATAGTTGAACAGGCACGACACATCTCTACCTGGGCGCCCAATATCGTGATTAAAATCCCGGCTACTTCGGCTGGGTTGGAGGCGACTTCAGTCTTAGCCAAAGACGATATAAAGGTGAATTTCACCCTGTGCTTCTCACTGAATCAAGCTCTCCTCGGAGCACTGGCTGGGGCTGCCTATGTTAGCCTCTTTGTCGGCAGACTGGACGATGCCGGTCATGATGGGATGCAGGTAGTTAAAGATATCGTTGATGTCTTTCAGCACTACCAATTATCTACCCAGGTGATTGCGGCCAGCATTCGTCATCCTCAACACTGTGTGGCGGCGGCTAAGGCAGGGGCTCATATTGCTACTATTCCCTACCAGGTGTTGATGCAGATGATACAACATCCACTTACGGATATAGGCGTTACTCGCTTCCTTACCGACTGGCAACGCATAAAAGAGCAAACATATAAAAAAGTAAATATAAAAAAGAAGAAATAAAAATGGGGGAGTGTTTTTATCCTTCCTGGAAGGATTATCTTGAGCCTTTAATCTTTGTACAGAAAGGGTGAGGTTAGACTATGAACATTACTGAACTAGAAAAGAAAAACAGGAGTGATTTGATTGAGCAGGCTAAGGAGATGGGTATCTCCAGTTATGCCAATCTCAAGAAGCAAGACCTTATCATGCGCCTACTCCAGGAGTATACCGAGCAGCAGGGCAACATCTTCTACGGTGGTGTTTTGGAGATTATGAGTGATGGCTACGGTTTCCTGAGGCAGAACACCTTGCTGCCCAGCTCAACTAATATTTATGTCTCCCAGTCCCAAATCCGCCGCTTCGGTCTGCGCAACGGGGATATGGTGACCGGTCAGAGCCGACCGCCCAAGAATGGCGAGAAGTACTATAGTCTGCTCCGGGTAGAGGTAGTTAATGAGCTTGACCCTGAGCTGGCTAAAAGCCGACCTCACTTCGGTTCACTCACTCCCATTTTCCCCAATAAGTTAATTAACCTGGAGATCTCAGCCAATAACTTAGCTACCCGACTGATAAACCTCATCGCCCCAATTGGTCGAGGGCAAAGGGGCTTAATTGTGTCACCGCCTAAAGCGGGCAAGACAATGCTGCTCAAAGCAATAGCCAATGCCATCACCACTAATTATAGTGATATTCATGTGATGGTATGCCTTATTGGTGAGCGGCCGGAGGAGGTTACTGATATGAAGCGCTCCATCAAAGGCGAGGTGATAGGCGCCACCTTTGACGAGCCGGTAGAGAACCAAACCCGGGTGGCTGAGCTGGCACTGGATAGAGCCAAGCGAATAGTAGAGGGGGGTAAGGATGTGCTCATCCTCCTTGATGGCATTACCCGCCTCACCCGTTCCTACAACCTGGCGGTGCCCTCCAGTGGTCGTACCCTATCCGGCGGTATTGACCCGGCGGCCCTCTACCCAGCTAAGCGTTTCTTTGGTGCTGCCCGCAATACGGACGAGGGTGGTAGCCTGACCATCATCGCCACCTGCCTCATTGATACCGGCAGCCGCATGGACGACCTCATCTATGAGGAATTTAAGGGAACAGGCAATATGGAGCTTCACCTCGACCGCCGCTTATCTGAGCGCCGAATCTTCCCGGCGATGGATATTCAACGCAGTGGCACCAGACGGGAGGAACTACTTATGGATGAGAATACGCTAAAGCAGGTATGGCTACTGCGGCGTATGGTAACTATGATTTCCTCCGATTCTGTTAATTTTACCGAAGCTACCGAGCGGATTCTGGACCGCCTGAAGAAGACAAAATCCAACGCTGAGTTCCTGGCTACCCTGACCAAGGAGCTTTAGCCGCGAGTTTAAGAGTGGTAGGGTATTAATAGTAGGAGGCTATCAAATGCAGTTTACTGTAATTTTAGAACCGGGTGAGAATGGCTATATAGTAGCTCACTGCCCTGCCCTTAAGGGGTGCTGGTCGCAAGGCAAGAGTGAGAAGGAGGCACTGGTCAATATCAAACAGGCTATTGAGGGGTGGCTGGAGGCAGAAGACGAGAAAGCCAGCAGTGAAGCCTCCAAGGAGGCTAAGGTATATCAGGTAGCATTGTAATGTCCTACCTGCCAGTAATCTCAGGTGCCAAGGCGGTTAGAGCCTTTGAGAAGAATGATTGGCATCACGTTCGCAACAAGGGAGACCATATGATTATGATTAAGCCTAAAATACCATTTAACCTGTCTATTCCTAGCCAAAGGGAGCTTGATAGGGGTTTACTTCGTGGACTCATAAGAGATGCTGGTAAAACTGTGGATGAGTTCAATAGACTATTGTGAATTATAACGGGGTGTTTATTAATAGTACCAGCCACTCTTTGGCAACGATAGTGAGGTTTGAAATTTAATAGTAGCTAAACACGAGTTATATCCTTCTAAAAGAGGCAGCCGATGAAGTTTAAGGTTATTATCACTGAAGACCTGGAGGATGGTGGCTATAATGTATGCTGCCCATCCTTACCTGGTTGTCACTCTCAGGGTGATACTACAGAGGAAGCTTTAAAAAATATTAAAGAGGCTATTGAACTCTATTTGGAGCCGGGAGATGAAATAGGATTACCTCAGCAGAATGCTCAAGTAGCTGAGGTAATAGTGTGAGCAGGCTTCCAGTTGTTTCTAGCGAGCAACTTGTTACTGCCCTCAACAGGAAGAGATACTAAATCCTATCCTTCATCCTTCGAAGAAGGATCAAAGAAGGACTAAATAGTAAACAAATACAACACACTAATGACAAAAACATATTTATCTGTTATTGCGAGTCCTTCGGTTCATCCTTCACCCTTTAGTGAATAAGGATGAACAATGACAAAAAGGTGGGGTCATTGCGAGCGAAGCGTGGCAATCTCGGTGGTGGGGCATTCTAGGGGTTTATTAGCAACCTATATTACTTTGGAGGAAGACAAAGGGAAAGGAAAATAAGAATTAACAGATTGACTTTTGGGTTAGAGTAAA
>JAIWFK010000080.1:0-5226 GCA_048631695.1 Calditrichales bacterium | reverse complement strand
CAGCTCCAACGTCCTCGACATGGCCCAGTGGATACGCCTGCAGCTCGGCCGGGGCGAATACGAAGGCCAGCGCCTCATCAGCGAAGAACAGCTCCGTGAGACCTGGACGAGCCAGATTGAAATCGTCGAGGACATAGGCTATGGACTGGGCTGGGTGCTCCAGGAGTGGGAGGGACAGCCTGTCGTTGAGCACGGCGGTAACATAGATGGCTTCGGGGCGCAGGTGGCTCTACTGCCTGAATCCAACCTTGGCTTCGTGCTGCTGACCAATGTTACCCTTACTCCGCTTCAGCAGCTATCCATCAACATGGTCTGGGAGGCTCTGCTCGGCGAGTGGGAAGAGGCTGACACGGATGATACTAACGAGTACGAGCCATATATCGGTGAGTATGTTGCGAACTTCGGCCAGTTTAAGGATGTGGAGTTTACCGTGCTTGTGCAGAACGAGCGTCTGGCCGTTGATGTGCCGGATCAGCAAATCTTTGAACTCAAAGAACCCGACGAAGAAGGCAAGTGGTACTTCGCCATCACCGACACCATCGCCGTGTCATTTGACTGCGACGATGATGGTAATATCGTCGGCATGAAATTATACCAGTCGGGCTATACCTTCGAACTCCCCAGGAAAGGTGTGGAAATTGTGGGGGAGATTCCCCTTGAGGAACTGCAGAAGTATCTTGGCAGTTATTACTCTGAGGAACTGGGCGTTACTGCTGTGGTGCTCATTCAGAACAACCGCCTCGCTATTGATTGGCCAGGAGAGATGCTCTACGAGTTGTACCCCCCGGACGAGGAGGGCATACGGGTATTTCGGGTCTATGAGGGCTTTACCCTCAGGTTCAATGAAACCGAGGATGGCCAGGTAGAGTCGCTGACATATTACCAGGCTGATGAAGAGTTCCTGATGCCTCAGGTAGAGGGCACATCGTTGCCAACAGTAGAGGAAATCCTGGCCTTACGCCAGACCGATAGCCGTAAGGCTGCCTGGAACGAGATGGGGACCTACAGAATGGACGGTACCATCCACAGCCTCCAGTCCGGGGTCGAGGGAACATTTTCTATGTATGTCTCCGGTATTGAGCGGTATCGTGTAGATTTCGACTATGGTAAGTACGGCTACAGCCGGACAGCCGTCAATGGTGACCAGGCCTGGACCGAATCCAGTTTCGGACCATTTGATGAGCTGCATGGCAAGTTCCTCGAGCAGATGAAACGGGACCACCCTGCAGCGCTCGACGGTGACTGGCGAGACTTCTTTGACTCTATACAAGTGCTCCGCTCCGATAATCTTGACGGACAAGAGGTCTATGTCCTGGAGTTGGAGCGCGGCGATTTACCGCCAGTAACTATATTTGTCGACATTACTACAGGTGATGTACTCAAATCCGTAGTAGTAGCTATTCAAGAAGGAGGTATCGGCATACCTATAACAACCCAATACGAAGACTATCGTGAGGTGCACGGCGTTCGCGTCTCGGTCCGGGCAATATCAAGTAATGAGCACAGTGGCCAGGTGATTATCCAGTGTGAGGCAATTGAGGTCAATCTTGATATCGACGACGAGTTCTTCATCCTTACGCCCACGGAGCACTGAGAGGAAGCCCGTTCATCATCAACAGGATTAGCACAACTGCTTGACGAATGCTAAGAGAAGCAATAAACTTATGTCGTGGGTCTTGGATAGGAGATGAGCAATTGCTGTAAGGCTGGAATCAGATGCTTCTTCTCGGACGAAAGTTTGGGAACTGTCCAGAGTGGCCAGCCAAATAATTAATAAGGCGCATTCGTCTAGGGGTTTAGGACACCTCCCTCTCAAGGAGGAGATCACCGGTTCGAATCCGGTATGCGCTACCAATCTTGACTTTTAGTATCATTCATTTTTATAATATTCAAGCTAATTAGCGTCGTTGCTGAAGCTTGCCGGCTGATGCCCGAGTAGCGCAATGGTAGCGCAACCGACTTGTAATCGGTAGGTTAGTGGGTTCGAATCCCCTCTCGGGCTGGGATATTAATGGTGGCATTGGGAGGGGTGCCGGAGTGGTTAATCGGAGCAGACTGTAAATCTGCCGCCTGGAAGGGCTACGCAGGTTCGAATCCTGCCCCCTCCACCAGCTTAAGTGTATAGACTAGACATCATACTCTAATAATTTGTATAATGGGGATTAGTGCCCACATAGCTCAGCAGGTAGAGCACGTTCTTGGTAAGAACGGGGTCACCAGTTCGAATCTGGTTGTGGGCTCATATAAAGGGGGTTAAGAATGGCAAAGAAGAAATTCGAGCGAACTAAACCACATTGCAATGTAGGTACTATCGGTCATGTTGACCACGGGAAAACAACATTAACCTCAGCGATAACCAAGGTGTTAGCAACAGTAGGTTCCACAGGGTATCGCTCATTTGATACTATTGATAATGCACCAGAAGAGAAGGCACGAGGATTAACCATCGCTATTGCTCATATCGAGTATGAGACCGAAAAGCGACACTATGCTCATATAGATTGTCCGGGTCATGCTGACTATATTAAGAATATGATAACAGGGGCTGCTCAAATGGATGGGGCTATACTGGTGGTAAGTGCCCCTGATGGTCCTATGCCCCAGACTAGAGAACATCTCTTGTTAGCCCGCCAGGTGGAGGTTCCAGCCATTGTAGTTTGTCTGCATAAGATGGATCTGATGGAGGATGAAGAGCTTCTGGAGCTGGTGGAGATGGAGATGAGGGAGTTACTTAATACATATGGTTTCCCTGGTGATGAAGTACCAATTATAAGAGCGAGTGGTCTTAAGGCTGGTGAGTGCGGTTGTGGTAAGAGAGAATGCCAGTGGTGTGGTGCCATCTGGAAGCTAATGGATGCAATAGATGAGTATATTCCTATTCCGGAACGACCTAGAGACAAACCCTTTTTGATGCCGGTCGAAGATGTGTTTAGTATCAAGGGGCGGGGTACTGTACCCACAGGCAGGGTTGAGAGGGGAGTGATTAAGCCTGGGGATGAAATTGAGATTGTCGGCTTACACCACGAGCCCCACAAGACGGTAGCTACTAGCCTGGAGATGTTTCATAAGATACTGGATTATGCTGAGCCTGGGGATGCTGTTGGTGTTCTACTTAGAGGTGTAGAACGAGATGAGGTGGAGCGGGGTCAGGTATTGGCTGTTCCTGGCTCTATTAAACCACATACCTATGCCGAAGCAGAAGTATATGTTTTAAGTAAGGAGGAGGGGGGTAGGCATACTCCTTTCTTTAATGGATATAAGCCGCAGTTTTATATTAGAACCACAGATGTTACTGGAAGCGTTGAGCTTCCAGAGGGGGTAGAGATGGTTATGCCCGGTGATAATGTAAGTGTGAAAATAAGACTTATCTACCCAGTAGCTTTAGAGAAAGGGCTACGGTTTGCTATTCGGGAGGGGGGTAAAACAGTAGGCGCTGGTACCATTACCAGAATCATAGAGTAGTTATGGCTAAGAAAGCTGAAGCCAGGGTTATCATTCATCTTGCCTGCACTGAGTGTAAGGAGAGGACATATACTACTACTAAGAACAGGAGAAATGACCCCCAACGATTAGAGCTTAGAAAATTTTGCCCCCGTTGTCGCAACCACACGCTCCATAGGGAGGTAAAGTAGTGCCGTTAGGGGGGAAGTGGGGTTCCTGCTATGCCACATAGTGCTGTTAGTGCCAAGCCGAAGCGTTCCAGGTTTAGTTTTATTGGCGAAACTGTAGCAGAGTTGAGAAAGGTAGTCTGGCTAACTCGAAGAGAGGCTATGTATTTGACATTTATAGTCCTGATTGTTGCTATCACTTCCGCTATAATTCTGGGGGCAGTTGATTTAGGTTTTACTCGCCTCATTGACGGGGTTTTTTTGGGTAGATAGAAGTCAAAGTGCCTTCTGTATTGAACTGAAACACTGACTAGAGAAGATAGTTTTGAGGAATCCTTATATGTGTGAGGTTATTTGTGGAGGAGAATCAAAAACGTTGGTTTGTGGTTCATACCTACTCGGGACATGAGCAGCGAGTTAAAAAGAATCTAGAGCAACGTATCAAGTTTATAGATGCTGAAGGAGAGATCTCTCAGATAGTTATACCTACTGAGGAGGAGATTCAGGTTAAAAATGGGCAGAGGCACAGTGTGACCAAGAAGATATTACCCGGTTACGTCCTTGTTCAGATGATTATGAGTGACCAAAGCTGGGGTGTAGTGCGCAATACCCCTGGCGTTACTGGTTTTGTTGGTAATGTTAATGAACCAGTTCCACTGCCGGAGGAGGAAGTGATTCGGATTATGAAGCAGATGTCAGCTGAAGCACCAAAGGTTAAAGTTGGCTTTCGTAAGGGACAGAGTGTGCGAGTAACTGATGGTCCGTTTATCGATTTTGTAGGAGTTGTGGATGATATAAGTGAGGGAAAGGGTAAAGTTAAGGTGCTTTTATCCCTTTTTGGGCGTGAAACACCTGTTGAGCTTGACTTCTTACAGGTGGAGAAGCTCTGAGTTCCACTATTTTTTAGTTAGGAGACACTAGTGGCGAAAAAGATTAAGGCGGTAATTAAACTACAGATTGAAGCGGGGAAAGCAAATCCAGCACCTCCGGTGGGTCCAGCTTTAGGGCAACACGGGGTAAACATTATGGAATTCTGCAAGCAGTATAATGAGCGCACTTCTGCTCAGGCTGGGTCAATTATTCCAGCCGAAATAATCGTCTATAATGACAGGTCATTTACTTTTATCACTAAAACACCACCAGCTACCGATTTGCTGAAGAAGGCACTGGGGGTGGAAAAGGGGGCTAGCAGTTCTGGTCATGAAAAAATAGGGAACTTATCCCGAGATAAACTTCGTGAGATAGCTAAACTTAAGGCTAAGGATTTAAATGCGATTAGCGTTGAGGGGGCAGAACGAATTATTGAGGGCACAGCCCGAAGTATGGGAATTGAAATTGAAGCAGAGTAGGGAACAATGGTAAAACACGGTAAAAACTATCAAGAAGCAGTTAAACTACTAGACGAGACAAAGGCTTATCATCCTGAGGAGGCTATTGAGCTGGCTAAAAAGATGGCTCGTTCCCGATTTGATGAGACGGTTGAACTTCACCTTCGGATGGGTGTTGACCCACGAAATGCCAGTCAGCAAGTGCGTGGTGTAGCCCTGCTACCGCATGGGCTGGGAAGGAAGGTGCGCGTCCTGGTTTTTGCCCAGGGTGAGGCGGAAAAGATTGCTGA
>JAIWFK010000079.1:0-5270 GCA_048631695.1 Calditrichales bacterium | reverse complement strand
AATACTGTGAGCATCAGTCTCAATGGCTAATTGCACTCCTTTCTCTTTGGCCATCCGACAATAGACATCATTTAAATCAAGCCTTTCCGGATAGGCGTTTATCTCTAAAATAGTCCCCGTCTTCGCAGCCATGTCTATTATCTTATCAATATCTACTTGATATGATTCACGGTATCCGATTAAGCGTCCGGTAGGATGGGCAATAATACTTACAAATCTATTTTGCATAGCCCCAGCAAGTCTTTCTGTGATAATTTTGCTCTCCTGTTTGAAGCCAGAATGAATTGCAGCAATCACTACATCTAATTTGCTCAATATTTCATCAGAAAAATCTAAGTCGCCATCTGATTTTATATCTACTTCGATTCCGGTCAAAACAGTAAAATCATCTAACTCCTGATTTATTTTTTGAATTTCATCTATTTGCTCCCTGAGTCTCTCTTCGGTTAACCCCCCGGCAAATTTAAGCGATTGTGAGTGGTCAGTAATAGCAATATACTTATATCCTCTCTTTTTAGCTTCTTCCGCCATCTGTCTAATCGTATGCGTCCCATCACTCCATTTGGTATGAAGATGCAAATCACCTTTAATCTGGGAATATTCTATTAATTGAGGCAATTTATTTTCTTGTGCCACCTCAATCTCTCCCCTGTCTTCTCTTAGCTCTGGAGGTATAAAAGCCAAATTTAAGATTTGATAAATTTCTTCTTCACTCTCTCCTGCTATTCTCCTATTGGTTTTCACATCAAATACTCCATATTCATTTATCTTTAAACCTCTCTTCACCGCTAATTCCCTTAACTTAATATTATGGGCTTTGGAGCCGGTAAAATATTGCAGTGCTGCTCCAAAACTTATTGGCTCTACTACTCTTACATCAATATGAATATCATCCTTGGTAATAACGCTTGATTTGGTAGGCCCTTCAGCTAAAATTTCTCTAACATGAGGTAAAGAGGTAAAGGTCTTCATTATCTTCTCAGGTTTCCGGGAAGTGGCCAGGATATCAATGTCACCGACAGTCTCTTTTTTACGTCTTAAACTTCCGGCAAAGTTTATTTTACTCGTCTCTTTTAACTGACGTAAACTCTCTGCAATCTCTTCTGCTAAAGGCAAAGCAGTGCCTAAAAGAACCCTTTCCTTTCGCCTTTTGTATAATTCTATTCCTCTTAAAATATTATCTTCAGATTTCTCACCCATCCCTGGTAAGTCTTTAATCCGATGCTGTTTAACTGCTTTTTCTAATTTCTCTATATTATCTACACCTAATTCTTCATATAAAAGCTTAGCCGTCTTGGGCCCCACTTCGGAAATATCTAAAAGCTCTATTACCCCGGAAGGTATAGTCCCTTTTAATTTTTCATAATACTCAAGCTTACCGGTTGTTAAAAATTCCTCAATCTTTTTGGCAATACCCTCACCAACTCCCGGGATATCATTCAACCCTCCCTGGCGGTAAATTGTTTCTATATCAATAGGCAAATTCTCTAAAACCAAAGTTATCTTTTCATAAGCTCGAATCTTGAAAGGATTTTCTCCTTTAATCTTTAATATCCTGGCAATCTGCTCAAATATTCGGGATAATTCTAAATTTTTCAATTTACCCACTCCCCTTATATATTAATAAAAACCTATTACTTTTTTCTTCTATATATAGCCTCTACAATCGTAAATTATTTTTTTAATTATAATCCTGTTTGCTATATATATTCTATAAAACTCTTAAAATTCCTCTTTTTTATAATCTCAAATTTCTTCTTCTGCTAAAACCTCACTCAAACCCTTATAAAATAGGCTTTCCACCTAGCAGAGCCAAGACCTTATCCACACCACCCATCCGCTTGCTCTCACCAGCCGCCGCAATTATAGCGCCTACTTTTTCGCCACTAAACTCTTTTCTATCATTCATCAGACTTAATAAAGCCAATACTCCTCGGCTTCTCAGAAGTAATGATTTCAAAGTAGCCAAGAATAGCATCTATCTTAGTCAATATAAATGACCGTTCAACATATTTTTCTTCAGAATAACTTTTTTCACTTCTACCCCCTTCACCTATCCAGCTAGCTCTTACCCTAGGTTTAATCAACGAATCTTGGATACGAAATTCAGAAACATCTATACCAGTGTCTTCCAATCTATCAAGTACAGCATGAAATTCATTAGCGTATGTCTCTAGGATACTATATTCTTTCATGCTTCCAATATTCTTTCGAAGTGATGAAAGCATGGCGTAGGCTCGTGCAAGTGTATCCTGCTTGTTTGTTGCCATATCCCCTCCTTATACCACGCTTTTATAACTCCTGATTTAATTTGCTTCTCGCCTTGCCTCTAACCACCCCCACCCCTATCGCTTCCCTCAGGGTGCTGACCGGGATTAGCTCAATATTTTTAGGGGCTGGGCTAACCTTGGCACCACTTTTGGGCACCAGGCAGCGCTTGAAACCCAGCCTGGCTGCCTCAGCCACTCGTCTATCTAAGTGGGAAACGGCTCGTAGCTCACCACTCAATCCCACCTCCCCCATTACCGCCAGCTCTGGGTCAACCCCCACATCACGGAAGCTGGAGGCGATAGCCAGGGCAATGCCCAAATCAGCCGCTGGTTCCCCAATCCTGAGCCCACCGGTAACATTGGCTATAATATCCTGATTACCCAGCTTTAAGCCTACTCGCTTGGTCAGCACCGCCGTAATTAGCAGCAACCGACCGAAGTCAACACCGTTGGCGGTGCGCCGGGGTAAGCCAAAGCTGGTGAGATTAGTCAGGGCTTGAATCTCCACTAACAGGGGGCGGGTGCCCTCAAGGGTAGGCACTACTGCCGAGCCTATTGCCCCACCCGACCGCTGCGACAGGAAGGTCTGCGATGGATTATCCACCTCTACCAAGCCTTGCTCCCTCATCTCAAAGACACCAACCTCATTGGTAGAGCCAAAGCGGTTTTTCACACAACGCAGTAACCTAAAGGCGCTAAAGGGTTCACCCTCAAGGTAGAGCACCACATCAACAATATGCTCCAGAACCCTAGGTCCGGCAATAGCTCCGTCTTTAGTTACATGCCCGGCAATGAAAATAGGTACAGCACTAAGCTTTGCCCAGTGCATAAGCCTCATGGTGCACTCCCTCACCTGGGTAATGCTACCGGGCGCTGTATCCAATTCAGAGAGATAAACAGCCTGAATAGAATCAATGACTACCAGGCGGGGTTGTAACTGCTCAATCTGGTTTAGGATAACCTCGAGGTCAGTCTCAGCCAGGAGGTAGAGATTCTCCCCCGTTACCCCGAGGCGCTCTGACCTGAGCTTAATCTGGTGCAGAGTTTCCTCACCAGAAACATAGACCACCTTACCCCCAGCCTGCGCCATCAAGGCTGAAGCCTGAAGTAAGAGGGTAGATTTGCCAATGCCAGGGTCGCCACCAATGAGCACTAAAGAGCCAGATACCAGCCCTCCACCGAGCACCCGGTTAAACTCAGCTAGGGGAAGCGGGAAGCGGTCAGAGATATCGGTTACCACCTGAGATAGCTCCTGGGGTGGGTTCTCCAGGGTAAGAGGCCGAGAGGAGGTAATAGAAGTAGTTACTACCGTTTCAACAAAGGTGTTCCACTGCTGGCAATTAGGGCAGCGTCCCAGCCATTTCAGGCTCTCCTTGCCGCACTGCTGGCAGACAAATATAGTCCTGGTATGAGGTTTATTCATACATTGACTTTACTAGATTTTAGATAGTAGTGCAAGGGTAATCTGAAAGATAGTTTATTAACGCCTGCTATTCCCACCCATCCTCCCATAAGAGCTTCGCTCTTCAGTCTCAAAGGGGGTAGGGCGGCAAAGCCCCCGAAACTCAACCTACGGGTGGTGGGAAAAATAGATTAACAAACATCCTCAATTTGAGTTAGAAATGGTCTCGGGCTAAAGCATAATAGTTAGTTCAGCCCACCATACCCAAGAAGATACCAGCAGCGGTAGCTGTGCCGATAACGCCAGCAACATTGGGACCCATAGCATGCATCAGCAGGAAGTTCCTGGGGTTAGCCTCTATCCCCATCTTCTGCACCACCCGGGCTGCCATTGGCACTGCTGACACACCAGCGGCGCCTATCATAGGATTGATTTTCTCTTTAAGAAAAAGGTTCATGAGCTTAGCTAGGGTCACACCAAAGGCAGTAGAGGTAGCAAAGGCGACAACCCCAAGCCCAAATACCATCAGGCTGTCTACCTTGAGGAAGCTCTCAGCACTCATAAAGCAACCGACGCATAGACCAAGGAGAATGGTGAGGATATTCATAAAGGCATTGGCGGCGGTGTCAGCCAGCCTATCAGTAACACCACTAACATATAGCAGATTACCAAACATGAACATGCCAATAAGTGGGGCTGATTTAGGCACTAGCAGGATAATGAGAATAGCAGCAATTGCCGGGAATAGGATTTTTTCAGTCTTAGACACCGGGCGTACCTCTGGCTTCATATATATCTCCCGCTCTTTCTTGGTGGTGAGCAATTTTATAACCGGGGGCTGGATAATAGGCACCAGCGCCATATAGGTATATGCGGCTACGGCAGTAGCCCCAATGAAATGAGGGGCAAGCCTATTGGTCAGATAGATGGTAGTTGGTCCATCAGCACCACCGATTATTCCTATTGAGCAGGCTTCTTGTATGCTGAACCCAAGCAGTAGAGCGATAAAAAAGGCAAAGTAAACACCAAACTGTGCCCCAGCACCGAGGATTAAGGTCTTGGGATTAGCTATAACTGGACCAAAATCGGTCATTGCCCCCAAACCGAGGAAGATGAAACAGGGGATTATTTCCCAGGCAAGTCCGTATTCAAATATCCTGGAAATTAAGCCGACTGGCTCACCGCCTATACTATACGCCATCAAATCACCAAACAGGTTAACCAGAATTACACCAAAGCCAATAGGCACCAGTAGCAGGGGCTCCATATTCTTAGCGATACCCAGGTATAAAAGTGCCCCGCCAATAATAAGCATTACCACGGGGCGCCACCAATCAGGACCGATAAAACCCTCCAGCCCAGTCTCGAAAAAGCCTAGCATTTGTTAACCTCGGTGTTACTTCTTCTTATCACCAGCTTCTCCCTTACCACTGGTAATTTTACTAAGTATCAACCCTACCAGCCATATAGCTAAAGCTAGAATAATTAATACCGCAAAGACAAGACCGAAGCCAATTCCACCAATCTGCCCGGCAAAGCCCCAATCTACTGCCATATCCTCACCCACCTTTTTATTCCCTATTTTGGGCGAATAAAAA
>JAIWFK010000078.1:0-5320 GCA_048631695.1 Calditrichales bacterium | reverse complement strand
CGTAACCTTTGTTTCGGTAGCCATTCTCGGTGAACCGATCGGGGCTACGCTACTAGGATGTCTTATTCTTAGTGAGATGCCAACGGCTAACGAAATAGTAGGGGGCGTTCTTGTTCTTGGTGGCATCTTTATGGTGTTGACGCAGAAATTAAAGGATTGAGTGATAAAGTGAAAGGGTGATATAAAACAATCTAGAATCGCTAGCTAGCTGTCAAACAAACTCTGTTGAAGCTGCTTATTTCTTAGTTAGGACCCATAGCATAAGTTAATGCTGTCTGGTAGCGTTCGCCAACAACATTCTGTCTATTTATTGACTACCTTAGCCAGTAGCCATAAAATGCGGACAAATAGCTCTCCCTTACTTGATTTAATATGACTAAAGGAGTTTAGCCCTGCGGCTATGGAGTGTAGTAAGTGTCATGTCGTCAAAACAGGTATTTAGCCAGATACTAGGCGTGTTATTTATTTTCCTTGTAGCAGTAAATTCCATCACCTGTAAAATACCAGACACCATAGCACCGCTTACTTTCCCCGAAACAAGGCCTGACCTGGACATACCAAAGCAATTTGAGCTACGAAATCTTACCGTAACTCTGATAGGGCAGAAGCTTGAAATCAACGAAAACATAGAGAATCATCTTTTCCAGAACTGTGAAGTATGGTTGAAGGGTGATGAGATAGAGATATCAAACTGCCTATTTGAGAATAGCCTGGTCTTTGTTGACGGTATAAAAAATGCTGTTTTCGACCGGGTGATATTCCAGAACCTTAACCAGTATGAAAAAGCAGCCCTCAGTATCAATAACTCGCAGGCCATAGTGGTGCTCAACAGTAAGTTCGCAGGTAACTACATCGGTCTCAGTGTCCATTCCAGCAATATTGAGGTAGTGGCTAACAGATTTGAGGATAATAATGGGCATAATGCCCTTGTAATAGGTGAAGCTTCCTCGGCTATAGTGAAAGGAAACTACTTCTATGGTAGTTATCCTCATGCCATCTTGATAATGAATAGGGGGGGAGTACCAGAGGCGGCGGTTGATATTAGTGATAATATAATAGACCAGACTGGGGAGGATGCCATAGATTTCGAAGACTACAGAAATGCCGCTCCTAGTAATGTTTCAAACAATTTGATCACAAATAGTGGCTGGGCAGCGGTGGTTGTCGAGTACAATAGTTGGCAATCGAATCTAACCATAGAATACAACTGGATAGAAAATACGGGGATCAATTGGAAACTACCGACCCATAATCTACAACCGGAGCGTTTTCAGTCTGGCTGGGGTCATGGGATACTAGTCGAGGATTCAAATCAGGTGCGTATTATAAATAACCGTATTCTATCGGCAACTGGAAATGGAATTGAAATAAGAAACAGTCGAGAGGTGGTGGTGACAGGCAATGGGATAGATTGTAATCAAGCGGGAATTGGGGTTTACCGATACAATGAATTCTCACTATACAGGGACTTCTCGCCCTTATCTGAAGAGAACGCTGGCGATTCTCAGGTCAAAGCCGATAACAACATAATTTACTCAGCTCAAAGAGACTATGACGTTGATAAGTGGTCCCAATTAAGAGGCAATGCTCTACCCGAATGATTGGATAATTTGGTAAAATGTTTGCCTGAAGTTATAGCTGACTAAGAGTCAAATGAGGGAGCATTATTACTTATTTTTCGAACGAAAACGCAACTGGTGTAGCCGGCTCTACTATTTAACCTGTGGTAATATTACTACCTATGGTGGGCCTTGGTTGACGACAGTTCCCGGGCTTCTTTTTAAGAAGAAACAGCTTATTCCTGCACTGCAGCAGTTGCTTCTATCCTATTTAAAACCCACTCGTTGAGTTTAGTGTAACTGACAATATCTAGTAAAGTTGCTAAAGCCATCAAGAGTTTTAGCGCAGGTATTCCAGTATCCTATCTTTATCTTCATTCGCTTTATCGCCTTTGAAATATATTTCAATTAGTACAATTTTATCCCTCTCCTCATCATAGGCATAGATAACTCTTATCCCCGATTGAACACCCCTCCCCTTTAGAGACTTGCAAGCAAACTTCTTGGCTTTATAGACCTTGGGGTTTTCTACCGGCAAACCTGTGATTTGGAAGATTCCCTTATTGTCAACCTTTAACTTGTGGTAGAGGAATAGTTGTTTTTTGATAAAGATTTCTAGATCGTCCTTAATGGTTTTAAACCTTTTCAGGAGCCTTCTTGTATCCCTCTCGAATTCCGGAAGACGAGAAGTCTCCTCAAACGCCCCCATTATTCGTACTCTCTCACAGAATAGATAGGAGTTCTGTAAAAAACAGACTCATATTCAATAACCTCATTGTCTTCTGTTGTTAACCATGGGACATCATTATGAGAGTAGTCGCTTATTTGAGTTGCATTCATATCGGAAAGTTTATCCAATACCTTGTCGATTACCTCAATTTCGTTAGCCTTCAGTTTAGAAAGGTCTGCTTTCCTAAGAGGTAAATATTTCCTCTGAGGGTAATCATAATATTTACTTTCAACTTTTATGATTTCTTTATCCATTATTTCGGCAATTATCTTCTCGAACTCTACTGGAGTTGGGCCATAATGGTTCTTAATATAGGTGGCGCCAATCAATTGCTCTTCATATTTTTCGTAGAAGTCAAAATCAGAGAAGTAAAGAAGCTTATATAGCACAGTCTCACCTATATTGGGTTTTGAGCCGACTTTATTGAGAATGTAAAGCAACACCTCTTTAAACTTTTCTAAATTTCTTTGAGGAACATTTATTCTAATTGGGGATTCCATTTTCTTCTCCTCTTGTTTTTCCGCAATAATTACATCTGGTTCCTCTTTCGAGGATAGCAAGTTATCCACAGAGAGATTAAATATCTCTGAGAACTTCGCTAATTCATCTACAGAAACCTTCCTTTTCCCGTTTTCTATCTGAGTTATTGTTGTACGTGAAACTCCCAGCATCTCAGCGAGTCTTTGCTGGCTGATTCCCACTCTCTTTCTCAATTCTGCTGTTCTTTGTCCAATTTCAACCATTATTATAAACTCCTCGAATTACATCCTTTATGCTTAATATTTTATACTATGTTAGATATTCTGTCAAGCCACTGTTGGCTTTTGTTACATAAGATTGCTTAGAAAATACTAGCTTAGCATTGAACGGGGGTAACGCAATTACCAATTAGTGGACGAGAATTCCTATTTCTGGGGAATTAGAGGAGCTACTTACGAGCTAATTCAAGGTAATATTATTACCTTTATGGTGGGCGCTACTGTACGATAGGTAGAACCTTTAAGTTAGCTTTCACACTGACCCGGTAGTTCGGGACCTGTATGGTAGGGGGAAGATGCGTTATTACCCCAGTTTCCCCTGGCAGAGCCCGCCTAGCTAGTATATGACAAGGCTCACCCGATACATCCCAGAGTTATCTTGACAGCCACCCACCGTCTACGTTTAATATGGCACCATTGATATAACTAGACGCTGCCGATGCCAAGAAGACAACTGCACCCTTCAAATCATCAGGTTCCCCCCAGCGGCCAGCCGGAATCCGCTCAAGGATTGACCTATTACGTACAGGGTCTTTCCGAAGTTCTTCTGTGTTCCTTGTGACAATATAGCCAGGGGCGACAGCATTTACATTTACCCCTTGCCCCGCCCACTCATTGGCAAACGCCTTGGTGAGCTGTCCAATCCCAGCCTTACTGGCAGCATAGCTAGGAATCAATATACCTCCCTGGAATGTTATCATCGAGGCAGTAAAGATTACCTTGCCCGAACCACGCGCCAGCATATCCTTCCCTATTTCGCGGGTCAAAATAAAGTGAGAGGTCAGGTTGATTTCAATTATCTTATCCCAATACTCGTCCGGGTGCTCGACGGCTGGTTTACGTAGAACGATGCCCGCGTTATTCACTAGAATATCAATGACAGGATTATCAGATTTCACCCGGGAGATAAAGTTATACAGGGCCTGCCGGTCACCAAAATCACACTTATAGCCTTTGAAGTTTCGGGCCAGAGCGTTGACCTCCTTCTCTATTTCACTCCCGGACTCCTCCAAGGTAAGACTGACACCAACGATATCAGCACCGGCCTCCGCTAGTCCCACTACCATGGATCTGCCAATTCCGTGCTTGCAACCGGTTACCAAGGCAACTTTTCCATCTAGTCTAAATTGATCCAGTATGCTCATTTCTTTCGCCTCCTTAATTTAAGCCAGTGGGTCAAAACATAAGCCCCTAGCGCCCCAGTTTCCCATGGCAGAGCCCGCCTGAAATATACGGAAACTTTTTAATTCGGTTAAGCTATCTTGACAGCCATCCGACGTCGACGAAACTTACCGAGTTATTCTTATGCTTGCTCCACCGGCTACTAACTTTTCTACTTCCTCTGGAGCAAACCAGTTAAGGTCACCGGGATTTGAATGTTTCAATGCTGAGACCGCAGTACCATATTTTAGTGCCCGTTCAATGTCCTCTTTGTTGTTAAGATAAGAGTACAGAAAGCCACCGACGAAAGAATCTCCGGCACCAATCCGGTCCACTACCTCAACATCATATTTTCGGTCTTCATAAAACTTGCCCTGATGATAGACAATAGCTGTCCAGTAGTTCCTCCACACGCTGATATTCTCCCTCAGAGTGATGGCTACTACTTTGAAGTTGAAACGCTCGGCAAGCTTTAGAGCTACCTCTTTGTAGTCCTTACCTTCCAGCTGGAAAACTCTGGCGGTATCTTCCTCAGTGGTAAACAGGATATCAATGTACTCCATTAAGGGGGTGAGGGTATTCTTTGCTTGCTCCGTACTCCAGAGGCGAGCCCGGTAGTTGAGGTCAAAACTGACCAGTAAGTTTGCCTTTCGTGCCTGGCTCAGGGCTTCCCGGGTAGTCTCGGCGGCACTACTACTTAATGCCGGGGTAATCCCGGTTAGATGAAAAGCCCTTGCCTCGGAGAACAGATTAGCCCAATCAACCATGCCCGGTTGTATCTTTGATACCGCCGAATTAGCCCGGTCATAGAACACTGTGCTTGGACGGGGCAGTGCCCCGAACTCAAGAAAATAGATACCGAGCCTATCCTCATCTGACCAGATAATATATGAAGTATCAATACCTTGTTCGCGCGTCTTATTTTGCACCATTCTTCCCAGGGGGTTACGAGGCAGACGAGTTATATAAGTCGTGCTCAGTCCCAGCCTTGTTGCGGTAGCAGCCACATTAAGCTCAGCACCACCGATATAGGCATCGAAGCTTGTCGTTTGCTCCAGCCGCTGAAAATGTGGTGGAGAGAGTCTTAGCATTGCTTCCCCGAAAGTGACCAA
>JAIWFK010000077.1:0-5366 GCA_048631695.1 Calditrichales bacterium | reverse complement strand
GCACTAACCTAGGGTGGAGTTTAGATTCCGGACAGGCCCCTGTTCCGCTCACTTCAAGGGAGAGCGAGTTCGAACCGGATCATGGGGCCAGCTATCATTCCTCGTGCGCGAAGGAGGCTTTCTTCGTGCCGGAATGCGAGTCAGTGCCCTCACCCTTGCTCTGGCTCAATCAGGCCGTAGTCGCCGTCCTCACGGCGGTAGAGCAGGTTCAGCCTTTCCGTGTCGGCGTCCATGAAAAGAAAGAAATCGTGCCCCAGAAGCTCCATCTGGCTCACAGCTTCATCTACAGGCATGGGCTTGACTAAGAACCGTTTACTCCTCACTACCCTCCTGGGAGTCGTGATTTGACCTGCTTCTATTGCCGCTCCCTGGCGAGCAAAAGAAGTGCCTCTACCTTTATCGTACAGCTTGCCTTTGTAGCGTTCGACTCGCTTGGACAGCGCGTCTGCGACCTTGTCAATGGCGGTCCTGATATCCTTGGACTTCTCCTGGGCTCTAATCAAGATGCCTTTGCTGTCAAGGGTAACCTGAACCGTGAACCTCTGCTCAGGCAGCTTGGCACCTTCCCGAGAGATCTCAACTTTACCTTCACTGATACTAGGTAAGTAACGGTCTAGCTTGCCGATCTTCTTCTCGACATATGCCTCCAATGCTTCAGAGACTTCTACATTGTTCTTGGCGACAATCTGTAGCTTCATTTCTCCTCCTTCAATTGTGGATCTCCCTGGCCAGGGTCAGGCCCCAAACAGACGTAACTCCCTTGTTCTTGAGAGCTGCGGCACACGACTCCAGCGTAGCGCCGGAGGTACATACGTCGTCTATGAGGATGATCTGTTTGCCACTCACGCTTTCATCGCGGCACACAAAAGCATCGGCTACATTCCTTCGACGCTCTTCTACGTCGACTGCCCTCACCTGAGGTTGTGATTGCTTAACCCGAATCAGGCAATCTCGGATCACTGGTAGACCTATGCGCTTGCCCAATTCCCCCGTGAGAAGGCTGGACTGATTATAACCTCTCTCTCTCAAGCGCCGCGGGTGGAGGGGTACGCAGACCAGGGCTTCGCCCGGTAAAGGATTTGCCCTCAGGTAGTCAGTCAGTAATCCAGCCAGACAAGCGGAGATTGCCTTCAGATTTCGATACTTTAGCTGGTGAATGGTCTTACGTATTACCTCGTCGAAGCGAAATAGAGAACGGATGCCGTCAATCTCAGTAGGTCTCTGCCAACAAGCCGGGCATACGATACCGCTGGCCTGGGGCCTGCCGCAGATGGGGCAAAACGGCGGTAACAGCCTGGGCAGCGCTCCCAGACATGCCGGGCACAGGAACTCACCCACTCTCCCACAGCCAACACAGCGACGGGGGAAGAAAGAATCAACCGCCAGCTCAGCTAACCTACCTAAGCGAAGCAAAGCCTTTGCTAAGGAGCGTATTCTCGCCTTGTGCGGGTATGCAGTGCTCCGTCAAGAACAGGCTCATTAGTGTATACCTCACCATTCCTGATCTTTATGTTGAAACCACAATCAGGATAGGTGCATACCCAAGCCTTGTAGTGAATCGGCGCCCCCTGACTACCGAAGTCAGACAGAGGCACCAAATCGCCCTTTCCGCATTTCTGGCACTTAGGTAACGAACCGTTTTCCAAGTTCCACCTCCACTATTTAGATTTGTTTGTCCGTATGGACGAAAATTATATAGCATAAGGGATGCCTTTGCAAGGCCGCCTCACCTGCAACCCCGGATTTTCTAGATTTCTTTCAGGCCTTCCTGATGGTCCAACTCAACCGCCGATAGGCGGGTGTAAATGGGCCCCGCAGGTGTCAACTGGCTTCTCATCAGGCTGATAGCGTCTACTTCAATGGCATAAACTACTTCAAATTTAGTGCCGACAATAAGCTGCCCAAACCTTTGCCGCTCCTCCTGTGATACCTGCTGGCGCAGGCGAGCCAGGGTTAAATGGGGAGTAAATGGACGTGACTCAGGAGCAAAGCCCAGACGAGCCAGGTTGGATTCAATACCTTGCTGAAGCTGACCTAGCTTATCTAATTGCCCACTTATCCCTACCCAGGCTACTTGGACTCGTCTCAAATTGGGGAAAACTCCCAGGTTTCTGACCTCCAGGTGGAAAGGGGGTATTCCCTGAGCCGCCTCTTCTATTGCCCCGGTTATATCACCAATTCTATCTATAGGAACACTACCCAGGAACTTTAATGTCAGGTGAATGCTATACGGCTCAACCCACTTCACCCCGGGCTGTTTGTCCAATTTCAGCCTAGCCTGCAATTGAGTAAGTCCCCGTTTTAACTCATCAGGTAGTTCAATTGCAATAAAAGAGCGAACTTGCTCCATAGCCTTCCATTCCTTAGAAACCGTTTATCAACCTCTCACCCTTTAAGTATGTAGAAAAATCCTCAGTTTTTTTGGGGAATGTGCTTTACTGTTTCCTCTTCATAAGGGGAGAGGGAATACAATTTTTTTCAAGGGGATTTTTCCCTGTATTTGTCCTTCCTAATACCTCTACTAAACAACCTCACCCTTAATACCTAGTAACTTCTGGGCATTACCTGATAAAATCAGGTTCTTTTCGGCCTCAGGCAAATTCAGAGAGTCAATTTCCTTCAAATACCTACTCTGTGCCATCAACGGATAATCACTACCGAAAAGAATCCTATCAGCACCAACAAGCTGGATAACCTGATTATATATTTGAGGACTATATAAAAAGGGGGAAGCTGCCGTATCAAAAAAGACATTGCTCATAGCCTGTTTTACCTCAGGCATCAAAGCATAGAAGGGTAAGCCACCACCCCAATGGGCACAGACTACGATTATATCAGGGTAGCTGGTAATTAAGGGGTAAAGCATATCGGGAGTAACGCTACCTTTACCCGGATAGTCGTGACCTACTGGCTCAGAGGAATGAGTAAGCAGAATTAGCTTATGCTTCCTAACTACTGCAATAAAGGGCTCCATCACCGCTTCATCCTTAAAGTCGAATAATTGCATATCCGGTCTCATCTCACCAACCCCCTTTATCCCCCCTTTAACACAGCGTTCAATTTCAGCAATGGCAGCTTCATACGAATACGGCTGAACAGTACAAAAACCTATTAGTCTCTGGGGATAGCGGGCTATTGATTCCAGGATATAGTCGTTGGTTTCAACACACATCTCATGAGTAGTCCAGCCATAATTGACAATAACTGAAACATCAACCCCATCTTTATCCATACTGGCAACAAGCTCATCAGCAGTGGCTAGCTTAGCTTTAGGGTTGGAGTAAAGGATAGCAAAACAGGGGTCAACATCAATATACTTACTGCGGTTTTTCTTAATCTGGGGTGAGAAGACATGAGTGTGAAAGTCAATAATCATCGCCAGATTATAGCAGAATCATAGAATGACTTCAATACAGATACTAGCCTACGCAGTCGGTTGCTGCCCTGTCTTCTCTTCAGCCTCTTCCGCTACCTCAGCCTCTTCCGCTACCTCAGCCTCAATCTTCTCAGCTACCTCCTCCACAGCCATTTTACTGACCTTTACCACTATTTGGCCGGAATCAGTAATAACCGTAATGTCGGGACTAAGAATAATGTCTTTAACATAGATTGCCTGCCCTGCCTCCTCCAGTGAGCCCAGGTCAACCTCTATTTGAGATGGGAGCTTATCCGGCAAACATTCAACACTCAGACTGGTGAGGCCGTGAATCAGGACGCGCCCCTTTTCTTTCAATGCTGGAGCTTCACCAATCATGACAATAGGGACATCTACCTTTATCTTCTCCATCTTTTGTACCTGATAGAAGTCGACATGAAGGAGGGCACCAGTGCAGACATCTCTCTGAATTTCACGGATGAATACACTTCTGGGTTGCTTGTCTCCTTCAATCTCCAGAGCAATAAGTTGGGTTGTTCCCGCCTGGGCTATAATCCGCTGTAGCCTAGGGGTATCACACTGCAAAGAGATTGACTCCAGGCGGTGTCCAAAAAGATGAGCTGGAGTGATATCCTGGCGGCGTAAAAACCTGGTCTTCTTACCCAAGACATTCCTTTTACTGACTAGTAATGCTAAACCTTTCACCTGTCTCCTCCTTCTATACCCACCAATTTAAGCAGAGTTAGATACAAAAATCAAATCCACCTGTCTGGTGGCCAGCTGATTAGGATAGGGACAAAGGGGGGATGGCTGAAACTATGTAGACTTATTTTTACAACTGCTATATAATAAATAGCTGGAGGTGTTAATGCCGCTATCTGAATCCAGCAATTTGTTACCAAAAACCTCGGCAGATAATGTGAAAGCCGAGGTCTTTTCATCATTATCAATAAAGGAAATGGAGGAGATAGCTAAAAGGCTGCGCCGACATATTATCACTATGACAGGGAAGGCGGGCAGTGGTCACCCCGGTGGTTCCCTGTCAGCAGTGGAGATTGTTACCGTCCTCTACTTTAGGCTATTGCGACATAAGCCATCAGACCCTCAATGGTCTGATAGGGATAGATTCATTCTGAGTAAGGGGCACGCTGCCCCTCTGCTCTACGCCACTCTGGCTGAGTGCGGCTATTTCCCAGTAGATGAACTATCTACTCTCAGACAACTGGATAGTCGCCTTCAGGGTCATACCGACCGAACATCTACTCCGGGGGTAGAGATGTCAGCCGGCGCTCTGGGTCAGGGATTATCCTTTGCTATTGGTATAGCTCTGGCTAGTCGGCTCAACTCACAGAAACATAGTGTATATGTTCTAGTTGGAGACGGCGAGTGCGATGAGGGTCAAATATGGGAAGGGGCTATGGCTGCCGCCCACTTTAAGGTGGATAACCTGATAGCTATTGTGGATAATAACCAACAGCAAATTGATGGCTGGAACCGTGATGTTATGAATCTTGACCCCTTTAATAAGAAGTGGCAAGCCTTTGGCTGGCATGTAATTGAGGTTAATGGTCACGACTTTACCCAGCTTATTGACGCCTTTAATCAAGCGAAAGCGATTAAAGGGCAACCCACAGTCATCATCGCCCACACTATTAAGGGCAAAGGGGTCAGTTTTATGGAAAATAATCCCGATTTTCACGGTAAAGCTCCCAATGCTGAGGAAGTGAAAATAGCACTAAAGGAGTTGGAGTAAGAAGTTGACTCAAGAGGTTTCCATGAGGGAAACATACGGAGAGACCCTGGTTGAGCTGGGCAAGGTGAACCCGGATATCGTGGTGCTGGATGCCGACCTGTCCCGGTCGACTATGACCAAATTTTTTGCTGGTGAGTTCCCCAACCGATTCTTTGATTGCGGTATTGCCGAGCAAAATATGGTGAGTATAGCCGCTGGACTGGCCGCCTCTGGCAAAACACCCTTCGCCAGTACCTT
>JAIWFK010000076.1:0-5392 GCA_048631695.1 Calditrichales bacterium | reverse complement strand
CCTCTCTGACCCAAGTATATTCATTAACAGCATGGAGGTAATAGAAGACAATTTTAATTTCATCCAGAGTATCGCCGGTATTACTGCCAGTAGGCTTTTCCTTGACCAGTCGCATTTAACACCATCAAACCTGCACCAGACCAAGAACCTGCTGGCTCATATCCGTAGCTTCTTTATTACCCCCGTCGGAACCCTAGCCCTCGTGGGGCTACTACTTATGACAACGCTGGTGCCCATATGGTACAGAAAAGGAGAAGAAAATGAATATCAAACACGGTGATCGACGCAAAGTGCCAGGCAATATTTACGCTGAAGTATCCAAGGTAGTGATAGGCAAGGATGATATAAAGGAGATTTTCTTATTAGCCCTCCTAAGCGAGGGGCATGTGCTTTTGGAGGGTTTGCCTGGAACTGCTAAAACCACCCTTACCAACACCTTTGCCCAGGCTATTGGAGTCCAATTCAGAAGAGTCCAGGGGACTCCAGATACGCTGCCGGCCGACATTACCGGTTTTAATTTTTATCGCCCGGACATGAGCTATGAATTCATACCCGGTCCTATCTTCGCCAATGTGCTCCTGATTGATGAGCTAAACCGACTTACCCCCCGTTGCCAATCGGCTCTACTACAGGCTATGCAGGAGAATCAGGTAACCATTGAACGTGTAACCCACACCCTGGAGAAGCCCTTTATTGTTATCGCTACCCAGTTGCCCTACGGTGGCATAGGAACTTCCCCTCTTAGCGAGGTACAGATAGACCGATTCATGTTCCGTGTCTGGAGTGGCTTCCCCGATAGAGAAGAGGAAGACCAGATACTACACGATATCGATGAAATCCTGGAGCCACACATTTCACAGGTAGCTACTCGTGACGATATTTTATATCTGCGACAGGAAGTTAAGAAGGTACACCTAGCCGATAGTATCAGGCTTTATATTATTGATATCCTCGATAACCTTCGCCGACAGCCAGATCTGAAACTGGGTCCCAGCCCCAGGGCTGGTATCACCCTGTTTAAAGCGTCAAGAGCATTAGCCTTCATTCAAGGTAGAGATTTTGTTATCCCTGATGATGTGAAAAAGCTGGTTATCCCAGCAGTATTCCACAGGCTTCGAATCAGCGCCGAAGCCGAAATGGAAAATGTTACCCCTGAGGACATAATAAACAAAACACTTAGCGAGGTTCCGGTACCTAAAGTAGAGTCATGATTGGAGCATTGTCTATTCGATTATTGTGTCAGATATATTTGCTAGCTGTACTGTTGGCAACTACCCTTCTGTCATCGTTACCGTATTCACCAGTAGGCTTAATACTACTACTTGTGACACTGTTCACCACTCTTCGCCGTCTTCATCCTAGGCTTAATATCGTCGTTTCAGTAATTATCATATTTGTATTACCCTTGCTGCTGGAACCACTCCTCCAGCATCTCAGCAGCACCGGTCTACTATCTTCGATACCGCTGACACTGGGAGAGCTTACCCTGACATCAACACAAATAATAGCGGTAGCTGCTGTCCTGCCAGCGATATACCTTCTCGATTGGAGCCTGAGACAGAATGCACCAAGCACAATCCTGACCCATAGCCACCAGAAGGGTAGATATGTTACTACTGCTCTCACCGCATTATTCGCCTCTGTGCTAATCATGTTGCCGGCGTCGGTGATGATTAATAACGCCACTCTGTTCCTTGCCAGTATTATTCCCATGTTTTACCTGCTAGCTATTCTGATACGCGTTCTCCTTGCTGTACCCAAACTACCCCTTGATATACCTGTCGTAGAGAAGAGAGTTATCTCTGGTACAATGGCTGATATTTCTCTAAAAACTAAAAGCCGCGCTCGCATTCAGCTACATGGCATGCTCAGTCCTATTAGACCAGAGGTCACTATCAAGCCTGAGAGATTTACTCTAAATAAAGCTGGCGTTGAGTTGAATCTCGCCATTACTCCAACATTGGCTGGGCCGTTACGGCCTCAGCTCTGGCTATCAGCCACTGACCCCTGGGGATTTCTCCGGGTAAACCAGGTCATTGAACCAGTAGAACTGCATGTAATCCCAAGAGCCAGGTACGCCGAGTGGCTGGCAATGAGATACCTGGAGAAGACACAAGCTAAAGGATCTGTAGCTACAACCACACCTGAAGCCATTACCCTTCCCAGCAGAGGAGTAGAGTTTCTTGACAGCCGAGACTACCAGCCTGGTGATGAGTTAAGACGCATAGACTGGAAACATACCCTGAAGTTTAACCAGTTAATAATGAAAGAGTTTATGGACATCGGTCAACAGTCGGCAATAATTTGCGTTAATCTCTCAGTAAATGATGCCGAAGAGGCCGACAAGTTGGCTTTCAACCTGATAACAACATCGCTAACACTGGCTCAAGAGGCAATCCCTACCGCATTGGCTGCCTATAACTATCACGAAGTTGTCCTTACTACGCCTGTTATCAACCCCAGGGAAATACTTAAACAGTCACTGACCTTGGTAAAGGACATTGGCTGCGTAGAATTTGCCCGTAGCTTCCTACAGACAGCTGATATTGGACAACTCCGGCGAAACATTATCCTACTCAAACAGGCGACCTCTCAACCGGCGCAGCAACTGAGCAACATACTGGACTTCGAGCGCCGGGCTATGGAAGAAGCAGCCAAGAATAACCCGGCAACTCTCGCTTTATCTACTGCTGCCAAATACGCGCCATCGCCAGCAGTTATTATATTGGTTTCTCAACTCAACCACGATACTGAAGCCCTAATGATAACTACCGAAAGATTATCTAAAAGAGGGTTTACCTCCATACCTGTGGAAGCTGCCAGACAACCGGTACGACCTGTCATATTGCGTCATTATGATATCAGCCAGACATTATATATCCCAACATAACCTTTGAGGATAAGAAAACAACGCCCCTAGCTAGTGCCATGATAGTTGTCGAACTGGTAAGAGTATTCCTTATAGGAACACACTGAAGCAAGTAGAGCCAATATTACTGGCATACGATAGAGAATTGGGAATATGAGATGAGTTTTACCATGGAATATGTAGAAAAAATTAAAGGACAAACATTGTACTGTTTCAAGACTACACTACCAATCCTGAAGAACAGCTCCCTCTCTGGGTTGATATAGAAATGCTGCTATTCGGTCATACTGGTATTACCGCAGGAATATTCAAGGCGTGCGATATTTTAATCAATAGGCCTGTTAATACTTATGAGCCTGATTCTAGTACAGGCTCTGGCATAACTTCACCCAAGAGATGGCTGCCTCTTTACCACTGCCTAAATAGAATTAGGCGCCACCTAGGTTCAATAGACTATCGCTTAGTATTATTAGCTTCACTCTTACCAGATATTATAGATAAGCCACCGTGGTTATTTGCCTTTAGCGATGTTTTCCCAAGCGGGCGTAATTATGGTCATACCTTCCTGTTCAATCTGCTTCTATTTATCTGCAGCTTGATTCTGATTAAATACAAGAAATCCTGGCTACTGATTATCTCATTGAGTAGCTATATTCATCTCATCTTAGACCAGATGTGGGATATGCCTGTTACCCTATGGTGGCCCCTGTTAGGGTCATTTCAAAGGGTAGAAACCACTGGTTGGTTGCCTGGTATTATGCAAGCACTATCTTCAAACCCTGGCACCTATATTCCGGAAATAATAGGCTTGGTAATAATATTGGTATTGGGCTATAGACTAATAGTGAAGAAAGGTATGCTTAATTTTTTCAGAAATGGAGCTATTGGCTAACAGTTAAACGATACATAAGCTGAGGCTAATCTAACATATCTTGTTACCATCATAAGGGAATTATAACGACAAGGATATGCGTGAGTCCTGGTATCCCCGAAGCTTTTCCCAGTTTCCTAATCACGAGCTCATGCTGTTCACTATCATCGGCTGATTATTAATAATTAAAATCCGTGGGATTTAGCCAAAAATAGATACGAAATGGGCAGTAGAGGACTCGAACCTCTGACCCCCTGCGTGTAAAGCAGGTGCTCTAACCAACTGAGCTAACCGCCCACTGGCGCGCTTGGCGGGTCTTGAACCCACGACCTCAGCCTCCGCAGGGCTGCGCTCTATCCTACTGAGCTACAAGCGCCCAAACGATAATGTGCCGAAGGGGAGACTTGAACTCCCACGCCCTTATGGACACTACGCCCTGAACGTAGCGCGTCTGCCTTTCCGCCACTTCGGCATAAGCTACAAAATGATTCTACTGTATCTAATTGCATTCGTCAATGTATTGTGCTCATCCACTGGTGACAGAAGTAATGTATCACTGCGGTTGTCCATCAGGCTTTCTAATACCTTCCTCTTCGGGAACGAGCCGCGCCGGTATAACCTCATCGTGTCGCCCTTATGTCAAACTACTTTGATGTCAGGTAGCTAAATGTGCTATATTACTTATAAAGAAAAGGGAGTGAGGCGGCAAGATGTCAGAGGGAATGGTAATTCCAGAGATTAAACCCTTCTTTGTCAGCAAGACTACTAAGGATTGTCTGGCAGCAACCGTGAAGATGAGCCAGATGAGACCCCAGAATATCCTGGTGAAAGGGATGCAGGGATGTGGTAAATCAGAGCTAGCTGAACAGTTCGCAGCCAGATTCCAGAGACCCTTTGCCGGCTTTCAGGTTGGACTGTTAGCAGAGAGTGGGCAGTTATTCGGCCAACAAACACTGCGAAATAATAATGTAAGTTATGAGAAGTTTCTGTTCACTGATGCTATCCAGGTTAAGAATGCCGTAATTCTCCTGGATGAAATTAACAGAGCCGAGAATCCCAAAGCCCTCAATGCCCTGTTCTCTGTGCTGGACGACAGAAGAACCATCTGGATTGATGAGATTCATAATTTAATCCCCGTGGCTCCTGGTGTTATATTCTTTGCTACTATCAATGAGGGGGCAGACTTCACTGGCACTGACACTCTGGATGCAGCTATTTCAGATAGGTTTTTTGTGGTAGAAATGGGAATATTACCAGAGGAGCAGGAGAAAGAGTTGCTTATACAGAGGACAGGTATAGGAATGGATGAAGCTACCAACCTTGTCTCTGTCTTCAACGGTATCAGAAGAAGTGAAGTGTCTGTTTCAACCAGAAAGGCATTAACTGTAGCCGAACTCATTCAATCTGGCTTGGATTTGAGAGAGGCATTCATCTTTACTCTAGGTATAAACAGAGATGAGCTGGAAAAGATATTGATTTCCATACATCTAACAACCGAAGAAGAGATGGGGACAACTGAGGAATGGACACTACTGTAAGCTTATCCGAGCAGTGGAGAATCAACAAGTCAGCAATAAAGGAGCTGGAGTATGTAGAGGTACTCCGTAGTTTAAGGCGTATAGTCGCTTATCACACAAAGCTATATGATATTA
>JAIWFK010000075.1:4604-5407 GCA_048631695.1 Calditrichales bacterium | reverse complement strand
CTGACTCAAGACTAAAATCTATACCGACTGCCTCCAGCATACCTCGACCAACGTTAAAACTGAGCGGATTGTAACCAAATAGAGCCAGGTGACCTGGAGCGCTACCGGGAGTTATCCCCGGACCCACCAGGTCAATAAGACCACATGTCCCTCTACTGGCTAATTGGTTAAGATTTGGCGTGTTAGCTGTCTCAAGTTCTGTCTTACCAGTCTGGGGCTGGGGTAATCCACCTAACCCATCAATTACTAATAACACAATCCGAGTAGATGAAGTCCTAGAAACTAGCTTTATTAGCTCTAAATTATCCATCACAACTATGTCTTCTTATCAAGCAATACTTCCACCCCTGGTAATTCTTGACCTCCCAGGAATCTTAACGAAGCACCACCTCCGGTAGATACAAAGGCCATCTTACCGGCTAATCCCATCTTGATTACTATCTCAGCAGTAGAACCTCCCCCGATAATTGTAGTAGCCTCAATACTAGCTAATAGCTTAGCTATGGCTCGCGTTCCTTCAGCAAATTGGGATATCTCAAATATTCCCATAGGTCCATTCCAAAAAACTGTTTTACATCTTCGGAATTCTTTGTAGAAGTTCTTAATTGTCTGGGGCCCTATATCTACAATCCTCTGCTGGGGCAATATACTATCTATAGATACGATTTTACCCTTAGCCTCAGCCCCAATTTCATCAGTAACAATCACATCAACTGGCAGCAACAAGCGTACTCCGGTTTCTGACGCCTTTTCCATTAACCCGGTAGCGGTGTCCAGTCTGTCTATCTCAATTAATGATAGAC
>JAIWFK010000075.1:0-4595 GCA_048631695.1 Calditrichales bacterium | reverse complement strand
CCTTACCAATAATATTTTCCAGCATGCTAACCTTATCGCCTACTTTAGCTCCGCCAATAATCCCACCAAAAGGGCGAACTGGATCATTCAGGAGAGTGCCTAGTGTTTCAACTTCCTTCTCAAGTAACAGTCCAGCTACCGAAGGGAGATATTCAACAACTCTCACTATAGAGGCATGGCTACGATGAGAGGTGCCAAAAGCATCATTAACATAAATATCAGCTAGCCTAGACAAGGCTCGAGCAAAGAGGGCACTATCCCTCTCCTCAGCAGAATGAAAACGAAGATTTTCCAGAAGTAAAACATCACTGCTCTTCAAGGCTTCCACTGACTTCTCCGTTTCAGAACCAATACAATCCCTGGTGACTCCAACCTGCTGCCCTAAAATCTGCGACAGGCGTTGGGCAACAACAGTTAATCGAAGCTTGTCAACCACCTTTCCCTCAGGTCGGCTCAGGTGAGAGCACAGTATAACCCTCGCTCCCTTGTCAATAAGATACCTAATAGTAGGCAGGGTGGCTCGAATACGACTATCATCGGTTATAGCCCCTGTTTCTTCATCTAGAGGAACATTAAAGTCTACCCTGACCAAAACCCTTTTACCAGTAACATCTATGTCCCTGACCGTCATTTTGTCCATTTATTCCTCCTAAGCATCCAGAGGTTATCCATTAACCTAACCCACCCGCGAAGACAATTCCTCAAAGAGGCTTGCCAATCTAAAAACCCGTATTGCGCCTAATAGCCATAAACAAGAAGACACGAATTTGGAAGGGGTTTCTGCCTTCCATACTTCCCTGAATTAATAAGCCGCACATTTATGATGCTTAAATACAAAAATCAGGTGTAGTCAATGACACCTGATAGTTTGCCCCACTTTCTTGATATATCGACTACTTACCATTAATGGACACATTTCATCTGATGAAGACTGTTTGCCAACCCTGAGATTGCTTATTTCAGGGTCAACTCTACTATTTTAGTCTTTCTTTAATAGAATACCTCTTGCCATCTCCGTCAGTAAAGAATCGTGGTTAGGGAATAAGGTTAGGACTTGTTTAACTATTCCCTTGGCATCAAGACCATAATTAGAGCGAAGGACAGCTTGAGTGCCTTGCTCGACAAACTCATCAGGGATACCCATACATTTTAATTGAATATCACATATACCTGATTGTTGAAGAAACTGGATTACGCTACTACCGAAGCCACCGCTTAGAGCATTCTCCTCCACAATAATCAGCCGCCTAATATAGCTAGTCACGTCTAGTATAAGTTCCGAGTCCAATGGCTTAGCAAAACGGGCATTAACTACTGTAGCTTCAATGCTACCTGAGGCTAACTCTTGGGCTGCCTCAAGGGCAGGAGCTACCATAGACCCTATGGCTAATATGGCTACATCCTTTCCATGCCTTACGATCTCACCCTTACCTATGGGAATCTCGTGCAGTTCTGTATCCAATTCTACCCCTAATCCAGAGTCGCGTGGGTATCGTATAGCCATAGGATGGTCTGATTTTACTGCTGTATAAAGTAATTGCTGAAGCTCATTTTCATCCTTGGGTGCAGCCACAATTAGATTAGGAATCATTGTTAGGTAAGAAATATCAAAAGCACCTTGATGTGTCTTACCATCCCCACCGACAATACCCCCCCGGTCAATAGCAAAAATAACTGGCAAATCCTGGAGACAAACATCATGTATAACCTGGTCTAAAGCACGCTGCAAGAATGTAGAATATATAGCCACAATAGGTATGAAACCTTGGGTAGCCAACCCGGCAGCAAAGGTAACAGCGTGCTGCTCGCAGATTCCAACATCAAACACACGCTGTGGAAACTCAGCGGCAACAATACTCAAACAACTTCCCTCGGGCATGGCTGGTGTAACCGCTACCAGCCTAGGATTTTCCCGAGCCAGCCGAAGAACAGTATTAGCAAATATCTCACTGTAAGTCGGTGTTGCCTTAGTTCTTACCCCCTTAGCCGTCACACCATGGAAGTAAACAGCATCTCCCTCGGCGGGATGATAACCTTTTCCCTTGGTAGTAATGACATGAACTAGAATCGGCTTGAGATGATAGTTTTTTACCTGGTTAAAAGCTACTTCCAATTCGGAAATGTTATGCCCATCAATAGGTCCGATATAGGCGAAGCCGAATTCCTCCCAAAGCGTTGTCTGTAAAATTAATCCTTTAAAGCCACTCCTAATCTTTTGGCTTGCTTGCCATAGCCTATCACCTAACGGGAGGGTGCTAATTAGCCGTCTGCTTTCGTTCTTCGCCCGATTGTAGCGGTAGTCAAACCGTATTCTAGTTAACAGCTTAGCCAAGGCTCCAACTGTAGGCGAAATTGACATCCCATTATCATTTAGAACTACGATAAGCCTAGAACCCAACTGCCCTACCTGATTTAATGCCTCTAAAGCCATACCACCGGTTATAGCACCATCACCGATAATTGCTACCACATAATAGTCATCGTCGGACAGGTCACGAGCAACAGCCATACCAAGGGCAGCCGAAACTGAGGTGCTGGCATGGCCAGCACCAAAGGGGTCATGCTGACTCTCATCACGGCAAGTAAAACCGGATAAACCTTCAAATTGACGGAGACTAGCAAAACGCTCTCTTCTTCCAGTAAGCAATTTGTGGGTATAGCTTTGATGCCCCACATCCCATATAATTTTATCACGTGGACTATCAAACACCCGATGTAAAGCTATAGTGAGCTCCACCACACCCAGATTGGAAGCTAAATGACCTCCATTAGTAGTTACTGTATCTACCAATTTCTGCCTAATCTCAGAAGCTAATTGCCTGAGCTCTTTCTGTGTTAACCCTTTCAAATCTGCAGGACTGTCAATTCTATCTAACAATGACGACATATTAGCCCACTTACCAGCGAAAACCTGGAAGTCAACCTCATACTAGCAACCTAGATAAATCATTGTCAAGCTAGTGCCTTTATAAACGGCTTGACGCTACAGCGCCTATTTGGTACGCTCTCAAAGTAGAATCACTTTTACCAGAGATGCTAAAGGAAGATCGTGTCACCACCAGAATGGCTTCTCAATTCGGGTTTTCCTAAAGAACTGGTAGTGCTTCTTATTGCCGTACTACCAGTTCTTGAACTCCGTGTTGCCATTCCAGTAGGCATAAACACGTTTGGTATGCCGTGGTATCATGCATTTCCTCTGGCCTTCATCGGCAATCTCTTGCCCGTGCCTATCATCATATTATTCCTTGAAGCTATTACTCGGTGGCTTAGCAAAATAGAATTCCTCCGCAGGGCGTTGGACTGGTTATTTGAGCATACTAGACGGCGGGGCAGAATCGTCGAGAAGTACAAGCGAATTGGTCTGGTGTTGTTTGTTGCCGTGCCCCTACCTATAACTGGTGCCTGGACAGGCTCGCTGGTAGCGAATCTTTTTGGCTTGAAGTTCAGGCATGCGTTCCTATCAATCCTGACGGGGGTATTTGTGGCGGGTTTGATTGTAACCGGCCCAAGTCTTCTCGGTTGGGTGGGTGTTGTTGTTGCTATTGCTGTCTTTGGCATTCTGGCCGTGTTTGTCTTGTGGAAAGCCTAACGGAAAAGTTAGTGCAGTGGTATTTCTGTGAGGCACAGAAAAATCACTATCTTGACTGCATTCTCGCCTAGTGCTACATTTAATAAGTAATTCGTCCCTGTAGCTCAGTTGGACAGAGCGGCTGCCTTCTAAGCAGCGGGTCGTGGGTTCGAATCCCTCCAGGGACGCTTTTAAACAATAAACTTCTACTGGGGCTATACCTCGTATAAGCCAAAAATGAAATCTAGGTCTTCTTGCAAAGCCAAAACCTTCTCCTGAGGAAAAAGTCCCTCATTTATATCAAGCATCACCTTAGTTTCACTCTTAGCTGAGCCCACGATGTGTGCCCTTAGGCACTCCTCTTCAGCCTTACTTGGCTCACCTTGAATCTTGAATGTTAGCGTGCCACGAGAAATAAATGATGACGAATCACTTGCCATTGAGTATGTTTCCAGATTTGCTTCATCTATAACCGCACCCTGCTTCAGAATAAAATCTCTTATCTCATCATAAAGCAATTCAGGGTTCACATTTTTATATGTTTTCCTAATCTGCATCTTTTCCCTTTCCTACACTATCTCTGCTACTTTCTCTATTAATAATTTAATGATAAACCTTCGCCAACTTTTGTCAAGTAGTATTATTATGTAATGTTAATTATAATCCCCAACCCCTCAATCTCATAACTTCTGCCACACGAGCAATGGCAACAACATAAGCTGCTACTCTCATACTAATCTTACGCTTCAAAGATTCAGCTAAAACCTCGTTAAATGCTTGAGTCATATGTTTGTCAAGTCTCTGGTGAACCTCCTCTACATCCCAGTAATATTTATCCAAGCTCTGAACCCACTCAAAATAGGAAACGGTAACCCCTCCAGCATTGCATAGAAAATCAGGTATTACGAATACGCCATTTTTATATAGAATCTCATCTGCCTCAGGGCTAGTAGGTCCATTAGCTGTCTCGGCGATAATCCTAGCCTTTACGGCATCAGCGTTCTCTTCCGTAATCACATTCTCAATC
>JAIWFK010000074.1:0-5473 GCA_048631695.1 Calditrichales bacterium | reverse complement strand
GCCAGTATCAAGAGTCGCTTCAGTGGGAGAGATCAGAAATGAGGGTGGTCTACCATCTAATCATGGGAAGAATGTGTATAAAAATCTCTGGAAAAATATCCTTTATATAAAGATTCTACCTTTCAGAATTTTAAAAAGGTGATTGGGAAGGAAAAAGAATGGAAATCCTATACATTGGGAATGAAGTATCAAAGGTTTCAGGAATTATGTTTAAAGATGGGAGATTATCTAAAGAAAAGCAATTTGAAAGATATAAAAGTAAATGATATTGAAGTACCGGTTGGGATAACTGCACTAGATGGTCAGGATTTTTTCTATTATTCAGATGAAAAAGAAAATATTGTTAATTCCGCTGGCATTGTTGTTAGCCGTGAGCTTGGTTGCTATCGGTTGTCCGGCACCAGTAGTAGATGAAGATGAGGAAGATGTAGATGAGGTAGTAGATGTAGATGTGCCACAATATGGTGGCACGTTCACCTTCACCTTTTATGGTAGTATTACTAAAGCCGACCCACCAAGCCCGGACATACTGGATGAAAATTATATCTCAACTCGCTGGCTCAACTCCGTTCAACAGAGGCCACTGGTTGGCAACTTTGAGATGTATGGGCCCAGAGGCACCGGTGAATCTCTATATCAGAAGGCTGGGTATTTCACCGGTAAGTACCTAACAGGACAGCTGCTCGAAAGTTGGGAGGTTACTCCCGAAAAGATAACCTGGAACGTACGGCCGGGAATTTACTGGGCTGCGGACAACGTGGATTGGATGGAAAACAGGGAACTTACTGCCCAGGATATGGTCGATGACATACTCAACTTCAAGGAAGCCACTTCAAAGGGGAAGTTCCTCAGGGACTTAACAGGGGAGATATACACCACGTCTAAATACACTCTTGTTATTGAAACCCCTGGCTATGATATTTCTTTGATGTATAAGCTTGGCTATGAAGACCGCGCCTTAATTAGTCCACCTGAGATGGTAGCCGCCGGTGCTGATAAGTGGGAAAATCAGGTTGGCACCGGACCATTTATGTTCAAAGAGTATGTCATTGGTTCTCACATGACCTTCGAAAGGAACCCTAATTACTGGGACACGACGACCATCAACGGCGAGGAATATCAACTACCGTTTTTTGACGAGTGGGTAATGCCCATCATTCCCGATGAGTCTACCCTAATAGCTAACCTGCGGACGGGGAAGATTGACTTCAATTACTGTGTCGATCCCAGGCACTGGGAGACCTTAGACACAACAGCCCCTGAGCTGCTAACACTCAAACATCCCGGGTCTTCTGGATTTTGCATATTCTTAGATGTTACGGAGCCACCTTTAGACGATCTGGACATTCGGCGAGCTCTGAGTATTGGCACAAACATCGGAGACTTCGGTGACCTCCTTGGCGTAGGGCCAGTAACAAAACTCTTTTACCCAGTGCTTCCGGGGACTACCGACGTTTACGTCGAGGTGGAAGACCTTCCTGCCTCATCCAGAGAGCTATATGAGTATGACCCGGTGACGGCAAAGCAGATGATTCTTGCTGCTTACCCCGATGGCCTTGAGCTAGATTATTATGCTGAGAGCGAGGCCCTTCCTCTAGATAGAGCATCTCTGCTTCAATTCCAGTGGGAACAGATTGGCGTTGACCTAACGATAAAAACATACGATTCCGTTACCGCTACTGCGCATCTATACAATAGAACATACCAGGACACCTGCGGGGCTCGCCACGGCTCGGCCAATCCAATGCATCAGCTGGGCTGGTCGGCGACGGGGGGTGCCTTGAACTGGACTGGCTACTCGAACGAGTGGTTTGATGAGCAGTTTGCCTTGGCTTCGACAGATTTAACTGACGAGGAGCGAAACCTCCTGCTTAAGGAGATGTCCCTACATGTAATTTCTGAGGTTGTCACTATAGGTCTCTCACCCACACTCGAGGGGCACTATTGGTGGCCGTGGGTGAAGAATTACTATGGTGAGACTCACGTTTCAGACATGTCGGTCGCTCCCGTTCTAGCCCTTTCCTGGCTTGACCTTGACCTGAAGGCAGAAATGGGATATTAGGTAGCAGTCCTTCCTTGGAAGGACTGCAGAAAAAGCTTTGGTGATGCCTGATATGGGATTAGTGGCCAGAAGCAAAAGGAGAGGCGAATCTTCCGCCTCTCCTTTTATTATTTCCCCGTCTCTAAACCAGAAGCCAAAAGCGAGTCTAAGAGAGAAGCCTGGCTAAAGGGATTAAGTTGCTTAAGGGAATGGGCTGTGAGCCGAGAATTACGGTAACTACAGGGCAAGTGATAGGTCAAAGTGTGATTCTGCCATGAGGTCTGAAGGAAAGGATAGCCGGTGGCAATGCTACTCCAACGCTTCCAGCGAGCATCGCTTTCATGCTGTGTTTTGGAAATGAAGACATTGAAGTGGTCGAGACTATATGATACAGTAAGGTCACATCGGGCACTCAATTACCTAACACTACCCAGCGAGTACACCCGATTGACAAAAAACAGCGCTTAGGCTACGCCCACTAACAAAGTCTGATTATACGGATGATAGGGTAGTAGTGGCTAAGAGAATGGCCAAAGCTCTGTTGTGAGCCCGGCGAACAACGAGGGTAAGTAGTATGCGTGCTTATATAATTAGAAGATTACTGATACTGATACCCACCTTGCTCCTGGTGACTCTCCTAATTTTCTTCCTGATATACCTCATTCCAGGCGATATAATAGACGCGATGCAGGCACAAACTCCCGACGAAAAACTCGACAGAGCTCTGCTTGAGCCCGAGCTGGGGCTGGATAAACCACTACTTGTCCAGTATGGACGCTGGGTAGGAATTGCTCCCCAGGCGGATGGCAGTTACAGTGGTATTTTTCAAGGCGACTTTGGGGTTTCTTGGTGGCAAAGGGTGCGCGTGGTCAAACTAGTGGCCCATGCATGGCCAGTAACCATTCAGCTTGGCATCATGGGGCTAATAATAACCCAACTAATAGCCTTTCCAATAGGTATATATTCAGCGTTACGGCAGGATAAATGGGGTGACTATATCGGTCGTAGCTTTGCCATATTGTGTATCTCCATCCCTGGCTTCTGGTTAGGGACGCTGGTAATAGTCTTCCCCTCAATATGGTGGAACTATACACCAAGTCTAATGCTTATCCGGTTTACTGAGGACCCAATAGGTAATCTGAAAATGTTCATAGTACCGGCTATCATTGTGGGCATGGCTATGGCGGGGGCGCTCATGAGAATGACCCGCACCATGATGCTGGAGGTGCTGAGGCAGGATTATATCAGGACGGCCTGGGCAAAGGGGCTCAGGGAGAGGGTAGTCATCCTAAGGCATGCCTTGAAGAATGCGCTAATCCCGGTAATCACCCTAATAGGACTTCAGGTGCCCCTTCTGATGGGGGGCACGGTTATTATAGAGCAGATATTTAGCCTGCCCGGGATGGGCCGCCTAATATTATCGGCTACCCTTCACAGAGACGAACCGCTAATTGGCGGACTAATGTTCATGTTTGCAGGCGTCCTGGTGCTAATCAATCTAATGATTGACCTAACCTACGCCTATTTAGACCCCAGGGTTCATTTTAAATAGAGGAAAAATTAAAAAGGGGTAATGGTGTGGCTGATAGCTCATCAGGGAGAGTAGCCGAGACAAAGAGACACTCCTGGCTGGTCGGTTTCTTGATAAGGCTGGTAAAGGAGAAGCCGCTGGGTATGGTGGGTGGGATTATAACCCTGCTCCTGCTTTTTACCGGCATTTTTGCTGACTTCATAGCCCCCTATGGCGTGAATGAAGTTCATATGGAGGATTACCTGGCTCCACCATCAGCCAAATACTGGTTGGGCGCAGATAACCTGGGGCGAGACATGCTCTCTCGTGTCATCTTCGGGGCTCGTGTCTCGGTGATTGCAGGTTTGGCTGGTTCTCTTTGGGCTACGATTATCTCTTTAATTATAGGTATTCTGTCCGGGTACGTCGGCGGTAAAGTTGACCTGATAGTGCAGAGGTTTGTTGATGCCTGGATGTGCCTTCCCTCAATAATCCTCATGATGGTCATAATAATCATCGTCGGGCCGGGTTTATGGCAGCTAATCATTGTTATGGGGCTAACCTTCGGTGTCACCGGTTCCAGGATAATAAGAAGTGCTGTTATCGGCGTTAAAGAGAATGTATATGTAGAGGCGGCGGAGGCTATTGGCTGTTCCACCACCAGAATACTTACCCGACATATCCTGCCCAATATTATGGCGCCCACAATTGTCCTATTTACCGTACGGGTGCCGAACGTGATTCTGGTTGAGGCTAGCCTGAGCTTTCTCGGCTTTGGTATCCCTCCCCCGGCTGCGAGCTGGGGAGGTATGCTTAGTGGCATGGGGCGCTACTATATGTTGCGGGCACCATGGATGGTTGTATGGCCTGGCCTGGCTCTGGCTATCGTGGTCTATGGTATAAATATGTTTGGCGATGCAGTGAGAGATATACTGGACCCGAGGTTGAGGGGCGGCGTCGGGCGCTATGACGTGAGAGTGAAAAAAGTCGACAAAGGGAGAATGTGATGACTGCAGAAAAAAATAGAGTTGATACCGAGAAGCTATTATGCTGGTAACTCTAACTTAAAAAGTGGCATCCTTTATGGGGGCAGGTCAATCAAGATGGCGACAAAAGATGAAGAGAAAATACTTGAAGTTAAAGATTTAAGAACTTATTTCTACACCGAGGACGGTGAGGTTAGAGCAGTTGACGGCCTCACGTACAATGTCAAGAGAGGGGAGAATGTAGGTATCGTTGGTGAAAGTGCCTGTGGCAAGAGCGTGAGCGCCCTTTCTATCATGCGCCTTGTTCCCTATCCCCCGGGTATTATTGTCGGCGGGGAGGTTATCTTTAATGGGCAGGACCTTCTCCAGGTTAGTGAGGCGGAAATGCGCCGTATTAGAGGTAACCGTATAGCCATGATCTTCCAGGAGCCGATGACATCTCTAAACCCGGTGCTTACCATCAGTCGCCAGTTGACTGAGTCGCTGGAGCTTCATTGTGGGATGGGAAAAAAAACAGCAGTTGAGGAAGCGGTCAACTTACTAAAGTTAGTGGGCTTGCCGGATGCAGAGAAGAGGGTAGGAGGTTATCCTCACCAGTTCAGCGGAGGGATGCAGCAGCGGATAATGATAGCTATGGCACTGAGCTGTAATCCAGAACTGCTAATAGCTGACGAACCCACTACCTCGGTTGATGTTACTGTTCAGGCGCAGCTTTTGGAACTAATTGACAACCTGAGAGCTCAACGCGGCACGTCAGTAATTATTATAACCCATAACCTGGGAGTAGTCGCTCGCTATGTCGACCGGGTGAATGTGATGTATGCCGGGCGGCTTGTGGAGACAGCACCGACAGATGTCCTATATGGTGAGCCAAAACACCCTTATACTAAGGGGCTTCTAGGCTCGGTGCCTCGGCTGGACATGTCCCGAGAACGT
>JAIWFK010000073.1:0-5605 GCA_048631695.1 Calditrichales bacterium | reverse complement strand
CACCGAGCATTTGATCGAGTCGCTTCTGCTTTGTTTCAATACGCTTCGCTCGATTGATCCAACCAATATAGTCATTTTGCTGATAGGGTGGGCGACTAAGGTAGGCGTCGAGAAGCCCGTGCTCAACCAGCGCTTTCTTGACAAAGCTCGGCATTGGGTGAATAGGACAAGAAAGGCTAGAGAAATCTGTTTCGCTCATAACTACCCTTATATGCGGGTTCTTCTATGATGGCGATTTTGTCAAGGGTTAATCGGTAAGCTGTTCTCTGAGGACCCGGCCTGCTTCAGGTCGGTTTCGGGCAGATACCGACAAGCAACCAAAGGGGCTGTGGCACGATCGCCATCATCGACCCATCCAAGGTTAGCCTCGGTATCGAGCTCCTTTTGGATTGTACTCGAAATCGACAGCGTCCAATCTCCTTGTAACAAGTGCCACCTTGAAATCTAGCTGGCGGCTTTTTCGAGCGTTGAGTAAGAATAACCTCAAACTACCTTCTATCCGTGCTGGCAGCAATTACCAGACACCTGATGCTGTATTCGCCAGATGGCGATCTGAGAAGCTCTGAGTGAGTGCCCCATCTAACGGGCGGTTTCGGCAAGCGAGAAGCCAGCTTGCTTTGGGAAACCCGGAGGCCTGAACGGGCAACTCACACCAGCCAGTGGTCTAGCACAAGGAGACCAAGTAGGAATAGCTGTCTCAGAATAAGCGGGTTTTCAACTCAGCGCCTTCCGGAACCAAACCGGTTTCCAGATAGCGCCATAAATCAATTAACAACCTACGAGCCAAGGCGACAATACCGATCTTGCGCAGACGCTTGCTGCCATGTCCGAAACGTTTCTGGTACCAGCAGATGAGTTTACTCTCAGGTTGATGGCGCAGCCAACCCCAGGCGATCTGAATTGCCATGCTGCGGACAAAGGTATTCCCTTCTTTATGCACCCTAGAACCAATATCCTTTGGCTGAGGACGAAAAACTTTCATAGGAATTTTTTCACTGATTCCTCCCTCAACGGTAACTGACTGAAGCACCTCCATGGTTTCCGTCATAAGCCCAGCAACACCTTCCCCGGTTGCTGCCGAAACGAAAAGGGGAGTGGCGCCAGCACCACTGAAGGCATCCTTTATCTCACCTAACCGAGCCTGCACTTGGGGCAAATCAATCTTATTTACTACTATAAGTTGTGGCTTTTGAGCCAGAGCCGAATCAAATAAGCTGAGCTCAGCATTTACCTGTATCATATTTTCTACCGGAGACGCAGAACTGCCATCTATTAAGTGAATAAGTATTTTGGTACGCATAATATGGCGCAGAAAATCATGCCCCAAACCCCGACCAAGGTGAGCTCCATCTATTAACCCAGGAATCTCAGCCAACACAAAGCTTCTCTGTCCTATCTCAACCATACCCAAGATAGGCTCTCGGGTGGTAAATGGATAGTCAGCAATTTTAGGTTTGGCTGCTGAAACAAAATCTAGCAATGTAGACTTACCTGCATTAGGATAACCGATAATGCCAACATCAGCAATAAGCCTCATCTCCAGTATTATGGAAGTTTCGTCCCCAACCTCCCCCTTCTGGGCAATCTGTGGGGCTTGATTAATAGATGAAGTAAAGTGGATGTTACCCAAACCACCCTTGCCGCCCTTAGCCACTACTACCTGATTCTCAGACTGCTCCAGATCAGCTATTAAAGAGTTATCACCTATCTGTGTTTTATATGAGACAACAGTTCCAACCGGAACAGTTAATACAAGATTTTCCCCTTTCTTACCATGCTTCTTTTTACCCTTGCCATTCCTGCCATCACCCGCTCTATATAATCTCTTTCTTTTAAATATACGCAGATCGGTAATACTATAATCAGCCATAATCACTACATCTCCACCATCTCCACCATCTCCACCATCAGGACCACCAAAAGGAACAAACTTCTCCCGACGGAAGCTTACAACCCCATCTCCCCCATTTCCTGACTTTACTATAATTTCAACTCTATCAAACATCTGTTACCATTAATATTATAATAAATGATATTATCAATTAGTGTTTATATTAAATTATAACACTAATAATAAGACGTCATAGTAGAAGAATGTGGAATTGAGATTAATACATTTTCTGAAAGGTAATCCTTGTTGAACTTACTAACAATTTTAAGGGTTTATTAACGTTTCGTGGCTAATTTTTCTGTTTGTGTTAGGTTACTTAATTGTGGAGAAAAGTTAACTAATAATTCTCAGGATTAAATTCGCAGTGTAATTTTTGTTGGATGTCCAATATTTTCCTTTTCAATTCAGGGTTGGTATCAAGATAACTTTCTATTTTTTTATAGGCGTAGATAACAGTTGAATGGTCTCTATTACCCAACACCATACCAATTTGAGCTAGTGAGCAGTTAGTTTCCTGCCTAGAAAGGTACATTGCCACCTGTCGGGCTAGGACAGTTTCCCTATCTCTTTTGCCACTTTTTAAGTCTGAAGGATTTAATTGGAAACTTCTAGCTACGGTTTCTATTACTAAAATGGGAGTGATAGAAGGGCGTTTAGCCTCCTTACTGGTTATATCCTCGAGCGCTTTAGCGGCGAGCTCAGGGGTAATTAAAGCTCTAACAAGACTGGCATAAGCAATGACACGGTTCAGGTAACCTTCTAGCTCTCTTATATTCTGCTGAGCCCGCTGAGCAATAAGCTTCAGTACATCTAAAGCAATATGCACCCCTTTATCTTTAGTTTTAGCTTGAAGGATGGATAGGCGGGTTTTAAAATCGGGTGGTTGAATACCAGTAACTAGTCCCCATTCAAAGCAGGAGCGTAACCTTTCTTGTAACAAAGGTATGGATTTGGGTAGACAATCATTGGTAATAACAATCTGGCGATTTGTGTTATGTAGCTCACCAAATGTATGGTAAAAACTTTCCTCTGTCTGTCCCTTGCCGGCGATAAAGTGGATATCATCAATTAACAACATGTCAACGTTTCTATATTTTTGACGGAATATCTCAGTCTTCCTTTCTTGGATAGCATTTATAAACTCGTTAGTAAATTGCTCAGCGCTAACATAGAGCACCCGAATATGGCTAGTTAGAGCGGTATGCCCAATAGCTTGCAGTAAATGTGTCTTACCTAATCCCACCCCACCATAAATGAATAGCGGATTATGACTACTGCCAGGGTTTTGGGCTACCTCTAGTGCAGCAGCGTAGGCTAGGCTATTGCAGCTACCAACGACAAAGGAATCAAAGGTATATTTTAAATTGAAATTGGGGGGTTGTATTACTGCAGTGGGGATTTCTGCTTGGTCACCGTAGCTGTTTCTTGGTTCTTGGTACCTGCCGTCAACTTGGAAAATGACATTGACATCATGCTGAGTAAGACCGAGAAGTGTTTTTTCAATTAAGGAACGCTGGTTCTTGTCTAAATATTCAGCGACGAAGGGGTTGGGCACACCAACTACAAACTGATTATCTTGGTAATTTAAGCCTATGGTTTTAGCTAGCCAAGTCCGGTAATTTGGCTTGCTAACTCCGATTTGCAGTTCACCTAGGGCGGCTTCCCAGATTTCTTGTGGTGGCCTGGTTTCCATTAAATTATGCTCCCTATCATTTAGCCTCACCATTTATAAGAGTGTTGAAGCGACGTATGATAAATACGGTCGGGGATGATAGCGGTTTTAGTAGATGCTTGGGGGAGGAAAGTAAGAAAACATGCCACTAGCATATCATGCGATACTTCTTTGATGGCAAGGTTTTTGGTGCTGATTGCTGGGTATTTTGGGCTGCTGTTTCCCCTTGTTAGGTCTGTTAGTCTTGTTAATTTAATCAATTTTTACCTCGTAGATATAAAGTGGTCAGGCATAGGAAAATATTCCTATATTGACAACTGTCTGGATTATGCTTAAATAATACCAGTGGGCAGTTTAGCAGGCAAGGTTTTTGGTGCTGATTGCTGGGTATTTTGGGCTCTTGTTTTACCTTGTTAGGTCTATCAGGCTTGTTTATTTACCCGATATTTACCTTGTAGATATAAAACGGTGATTGTTAACAAAATTCCTTTTTAATGGTAGAATTTAGTGGGAGGAGGCTTAAAATGCGAGTCATTTTTATGGGTACCCCTGAGTTTGCTGTCCCATGCCTTGAGCACCTTATTCTCAATCAATACCACGTGGTTGCTGTTTATACTAAGCCTGATAAACCGGTGGGCAGGGGGCGGTCTCTGGCTTTTCCCCCGGTGAAAAGGGAGGCGCTAACCTGGAAGCTGCCGGTGGTACAGCCGGTTAGTCTGAGGAAGGCAGAGGTGGTGGAGCAACTGGCTAGCTTTCACCCAGATATTATAGTGGTGGCTGCCTTTGGTCAAACTTTGCCAAAATCGGTTATGGATATTGCCAAATACGGATGTATAAATATTCACCCATCTTTGCTGCCGAGATTTCGAGGTGCATCACCAGTAGCGGCAGCTATTCTGGCTGGAGATGACTTTACTGGAGTCAGTATTATGATGATGGATACCGGTTTAGATACTGGTCCTATATTAGTAAAAGCACAGATTTCTATCTCTTGGTTTGATACTACAGGCTCCCTTACCGCCAAAATATCTCAGGTAGCAGCTCGGGTGATTCAGGATGTTTTACCTTGTTGGCTAAGGGGTGGGCTTATCCCCCAACCTCAGAATGAAGCTGAAGCTACCTATTCTAGTCCAATCACTAAGGAAGAAGGAGAGATTGACTGGAATCTGCCGACTATTGATATATGGCGGCGGGTGCGTGCCTTTCACCCCTGGCCCGGGTGCTACACCAGATGGCAGGGAAGGCAGCTAAAGATAATTGAGGCAGTGCCTTTAACTCAGGAGGGAACCCTTAACGCAGGGCAGGTGGTAGCGCTGACTCCAAATTCAAGGGAATCAGAGGCTGCATTTGGTATCGGTACTGGAGATGGAATCTTGGGGGTTTTAAAAGTTCAAGTGGAGGGAAAGCGAGCTATATCGGCGGCTGAGTTTTTGAGGGGGCAGAGGCAATTCATTGGGGTAATACTGCCATTGAACTGAACTAAGGCTTATGTTAATGTGATTAATCAGTTTTCAGTAAAGTGGTAAATAAAGATGGGTAGTATAATGTATCTGCTTTTTATGTTACCAACACTAATATTTATGATTTGGGTGCAGTCGAGGGTAGCATCAGCTTGTAAAAAGTGTTCCGTGGTGACTAATATGAGTGGCATGACCGGGGCACAGGCAGGTCGGAGATCTTTGCCTTTTTCCCCTTTGACTGCGGTCTTTTGTATTGCTTGGGCATAAGCCCAACTTGTATAATCTGTGGTAACAAGTGAAGGAGGTTACTTTGTCTTTACCAAGAAACCTTAACCAGTTTGCCACTCTAGTAGATATTGTAGCTAAGCTGCGGGCGCCCGACGGTTGCCCCTGGGATAGAGAGCAGACTCATTCTTCTCTGAGGGAAAACCTGCTGGAAGAATGCTACGAAGTATTGGAGGCCCTTGATAGCAGCGACCCAAGGAAGCTTTGTGATGAATTGGGTGACCTGCTGCTGCAGGTTGTCCTCCATGCTCAGATTGCCACTGAAGCTGGTGAATTTAAGCTAGAGGATGTAATAAA
>JAIWFK010000072.1:0-5667 GCA_048631695.1 Calditrichales bacterium | reverse complement strand
CATAGATGGATTACCCAAGGAAAAACGATTCCCCACGTTTAAGAAGGTATTTGAGAAACAGCTGAGCTGGCTCATAGACCAAGCCGTGACGATGAACAACAATTTGGGCAAAGTGCACCAGATGCTCCATCCCACCCCATTGTTGTCCACCCTTATGGAAGAATGTATGGAAAACGGGAAGGATGTTATTGAAGGGGGTGCTCTCTATAATTCTTCGGGGGTTGCCATCATAGGCTTGGCCGAGGTGACCGACTCTCTCAGTGCTATACAGGAATTTGTCTGTGACAAGGGAGAAGTAACCTTCGCTGAGATGATAGAAGCCATCAAACAAAACTGGAATGATCCCTATCGAAAACTTCATCAAAAGGTAAGAACCTCAAAGGAGAAATTTGGCACCGATAGCAAAATGGCTAAAGAGAATGCAGATTATATAATAGGCTTTCTGCATAAAGAATTTCAGAGCAAAAAGAACTACAGAGGCGGCAAATATAACGTTGGCTACTGGACGATGACCATTCACGCCGGACAAGGGCTTCTGACCGGGGCACTGCCCAGCGGCAGGGTGAAGGGTGAACCCCTGCCCAGCGGTATCACCCCCGTTTCGGGTTCAGCGCCCGAATTAAGCCCTTGTCTCAATTTCGTAGCTCATTTAGATCACACTAAGATTGCTAATGGGCACGCCCTGAATCTGAAATACGCACCATCCCCTAATCGTGGAATAACAATAAATAAATTCGCCGATAGCATCGAAGGTTATATGCATACGGGTGGCTTGCAGATCCAGTTCAATATAATCGACCGAGCTAAGCTAGAAGACGCCATAAAGAATCCAAAAAAGCATCAAGACTTACTGGTCAGAGTGTCCGGTTATACGGCCTATTTTATAGACCTGGATCCGGCCATGCAGGGTGAGATCATGACCCGCCCGGAATATGGTGAGATCATGTCCCCGCCCAGAATATAACTTTTAAACGAGGTGGGTAGTTAAATATGAATAAGGAGACCAAAATGGACCGGATATTTAACATATTCAGAAAATTGTGGAGGAGATCGGTTAAGCTCTTGAAACGTCCTGAAAGTGGGAGCGCAGAGGTGGTACTGGAAGTACTCCTAAAATTCATGAGCCTGTGGTTAAAGAGAAGTAAGGAGTTTCGTAGAAATATTGATGATTTCGATGGACAGTATCAGTTTAGAAGTGTTGATAACTCGGTTGCAGTAGCCGCTCAGTTTAAAGACAAAGGTCTCAAGGTGAAAGTAGGATTAATAGAAGAGGCGGATGTATCGGTGATTTTCAAGAATGGAAAGTCGCTAGTGACGCTAGGGAGATTCTTACTGTCGACGGACAGGGACTTTATCAAGCTCATGCTCAATAATGGGGTAGAGTTAAAGGGAAATCTGAATTATATGTTAAAGTTTAGCCATATGGCAAACCACCTCCTACTACCACTAAACTACCTCCTAGTACCACCACACTGGCTACAAGTACGACTAAAACACCTCCTACTACTACGGACGCTAATGATTCACATCCTGGAGAGGGAAAAGGACATTATCAAGCTCATGTTCGATAAGGGGATAGAGTTAAAGGGAAATCTGAGTTTTATGCTAAAGTATAACCATATGGCAAACCACCTTCTACTACGATTAAAAAACCCCCTACTGTGACTAACCGGAAGGCTGCTATAAAATCAAAGGATCAAAGGCCTTTAATCTTCGATGTCAAGAGACACGCGCTGGATGACGGTCCGGGAATTCGGACCACCATCTTCTTCAAGGGTTGTCCGTTGCGCTGTGTCTGGTGTCACAACCCGGAGTCAATGGATCCGGGCCTTGAAATCGGGTTCTATCCTTCGGAATGTATACAGTGCGGCGACTGCGTTAGAGCCTGTCCCACCGGGGCTGCACAGATAGACCTTCCGGGACGCATAGACCGTGCCATATGTAGACGGTACGGGACGTGCGCCGAAGTTTGCCCTGGCCGTGGATTACGGCAGATCGGTCACTTTTACGAGATTGATGAGCTTTTGGATATCGTCCTTCGTGACAAGGTGTATTACCAGACCTCGGACGGAGGAGTGACCCTATCCGGGGGTGAACCAACCCTTTACACTGATTACGTGTCACAACTCTTGCAGAAACTGAAATCCAATGGAATCCATACCACTATAGAAACTAGCGGCTTTTTCGAATGGTCTCAATTCAACACCAAAATTCTCGGCTGGCTCGACCTGGTTCTATTTGACATCAAATTGGCGGACCCGGAGCTTCATTTGAAATATACTGGAAAGCGAAACGACCTAATCTTGGAGAACCTGGCCAGGCTCATGCAAAAAAGACCCAAGGATATCATTCCACGGGTTCCATTGATTCCCGGTTTCACCACCCGCCCCGGTAATTTAGAAAAGATATCCAGCCTGCTTCAAGAGATGGGAGTATGGCGTTGCTGGCTTTTACCTTATAATCCACTAGGATTCTCCAAGAGGAAAACGATAGGTAAACCCACGGTCAATATGCCTGATCATATGCTAACTGAGGAAGAGATGGCCGAGTTTGAGGGTATCTTTTCCTGGGCAGAGTTAGTGGAGATGTAAATATATTGGGGTAGAAATAAGAGGCAGTAAATCTTGTTGGGCAAGCTTAAAGTTCTGGTTAAATACACCTTGCGGTTGCAGTTACTAGAACACCGAATAGGTTACATAATGTTCAAGCTCCGACCTTGACGACTACTGGGGTTAAAGACAGGCTTGTACCGCCTCGCTGCTCTGATTTGCTAGCACGTATGATACCAGATGCTAAGTCAGCTAAAGTTCCAGGTGGTTCACATGCAATGATTGTGGAAACGCGTAGCAGATTTAATAGAGAAGTCTTGGATTTCTTCGGAGGGTATTAAAGAGGTTGCGCTCCTATATGATGGTTGAGTAGCTGTGGAAAGCTTCTGATATGATCGCTGGATTGTGTAGCTATTACTATGATTGGTTTAGATGGGACGCATCTATGGACTAGGACGGCTCCGAGAAGGATGGATGAGTGGGATGCGGACATAGCGGATAACTTGTAGATTAGGGGAGGGGTGAACTCTATAGTCAAATTGGGGGCCACGGGTCTCTCGACGGTATGAATCCTGCAACTCGATAGCCCGCCGGAGGACCACAAGATTTTCCGGCGATATCTAGAGGTCATCCAGATAGGTAAGCTGCACCTCGCTGTCTATAATCTTAACGCAGGTTCTCTCCTTCAAAGTGCCCCCGTCGGCGAAGACGGTTGATATCAAATCCTTGCCAATTGCCCCCCTCATTGCCCCTAAGCAATGAGTATGCCCTACAATCACTATCTTCTTATGCCTTCTAGCATATTTAATGGTACCATCCCACACAACGCCAACGGCAGTTACATAGTCGGTTCCATCCCTTTTACCTTCTTCGACCTCATCCAAGATGTCGCCAGGGCCATGCAGCCATCCCAATTTTCTACATATCCAATACCAAAGTTTGTTGTGAAGAATCTTAAGCATAAAGGAACAGATATAATGGGCAAAGTGACGTAACAAAAACCATTTATGGCCCCATTGATGCCCGTGAGTGAAATGAATATTACCAAGGTCAAGATGATCCTTAACAATAACATTAGGGCCATCCTTCCTGATATTGCCTTGTGGAAAGAGTTTCAAAACCAAATGTTTAGGATCGTGGTTACCTGCAATGTAGTAGAACTCATAATCCCCTAGTTCCTCTTTGAATTCTTGAATGGCATTGGAGTCTTCGGAGCCTTCAAAGAACAAGGGGGCCTTCAGCATTAACTCAAAAAGATCACCGTTGCCCACGAGCGTTGCACCCAAGGCTTTACCTTTCCTGATAAATTCTTTTGCATTCTCCATTAATTCATTATCGTTGCAATGCCAATCACTACTTACCAGAATCATACTAATCTCCTGTTAATTACTTATATGGGCAGTTGAACTGCAACTAGCGGACCTCTCCCCAGTCTGTATGCGCCGAAGTCGTTTTTAGTCTAGCATGTGTATTTCTTTCCTTAGTGAGAAGGTTGCACTTGCTTCGCTGTTGCGGCACTAAGCCCGAAATAACCTAACGTATATAGGTATCGATTTAGTAGTACTATATAGATAGACTACAATGCGGTAGGTACAGACAGTATCACAGCCGGCCACGCTTGTCAAGCTGCCAAGGAAAGAAAGAAAAGGCCATAAAAACCATCAGGGAAACTGAGGCTGCCTTCCAAGAAATTATTATTTACGTAAGACGCAAGAGGTGCTGGAAAGTGTGGGAAGGTGATAGTGGCTTGAGAGTAATCAGTAGTGATCAAAGAGACTACCTATATAGGGTAGTCTCTCTATACTATCAGAGGCTTACGTTAAAACTGTAGCTGGAAAAAAGCTAACGAAAAGCTAACGGACGGAATGAAACGGGCTGTCACTGGTTGGCATTTTACGAATTAAAAGACATTTTCCTCGTGGACACAATACCACCATTTTGAACGTAAAACCACTGTTTGGGACGTTATCCAACAGATTCCTAAACCGAGTGAACGTTCTGGAAATATAATACTCATTATTCTACGATGTAGAGTTGAGTCCAGAAAAAAAGGGGCTACCCAGTATCGGGTAGCCCCCGTAATCCGCCTGGCTGGGCTCTTTGCTAGCCTTCCACCCTCTCCAGCACCTCTTGCGTCCTTGATACTCAGTCCTACATTCACATATCTTGGAACGCACTCCTAACCTTTGAGACGGCAGTTAAAAAATGATAAATACACTTCTCAGTACCTACCTCCGCTGCCTTATAGTAGTGATGATACTGTGCTGTATAGGCTGGGAAAGAATGGTATTTGTGGTTTTCCTAACGCTTCGGCCGTTTCGGCTGCTTGGGTGTCTGCCATCGCCATAAGCTGAATGTCAATATCGCCCAGCCGATAGCAATGAAAAGTAACGCAGGCCACCATTCTTCAAAGCCAAAAACGCCACCGATGCCGATGCATATGAGAATCACCCCGATGAGCTGCCTGCTGAAGGGCCCGCCGCGCATTCGGAAGCCAGGAGTGAGGTACCTGATGGGGAATTCGATGGCCAGCGGGAAACCGATTGCTATAGCCAAGAAGCCCCACCATTGATCCCAGTCAGCAGTCCCCATTGCAGCAAGGACTATATATAACCCATAGCCTATAAAGGCTATCGACAATAGTATGCCGGAAAGGGGGTCGCGAATCCATTTCTCTTCCATCTCTCTATCCTCCTTATAATACTTGTCCCGATAAGGCTATTTATAATGGATATGCTTAGTAGAGCATCTAGTCCATTTAAGTTGGTAAAAATTATCACATTTCAGATGCGTTGTCAAGGTAGAATGGCTAAGGATGGACACAACCCACGCCGGGCATTTCCCATTCTACTCATTGCCTTGCTTGACCGCGGCCTCTGCCCTTTTCTTAATGCCGATGAGCATCTTCCGCGACGTTGTGAAAGCGATCGGTTCCAGGAGGAAACGGTTGGAGGTTAATACATATTTCAAACCCCGATAATCATAGCGACCCCGCGCGATAAGCCGCGTGGTTCCATCATCGACGTTATCCAAAAACCATATATATATGGCATTTGTGTATTTCTTTGGTATTGTGTTAGTAAGCTCCGTTGTATTCATAGTGTTTGAATCAACCCCA
>JAIWFK010000071.1:0-5694 GCA_048631695.1 Calditrichales bacterium | reverse complement strand
TTCATTACCTCCCTCCTTAAATATAGCCAGGAAATATTGTTCTGTTTATTATATCACGGGTCTCCTATTATGCAACTCAGTCGCCTGCTGGTAGGCATGGGCGATTTTGAGGATGGTTTCCTCGCTAAATGGCTTGCCGATAATCTGCATACCTATCGGTAGTCCGTCGGCAAAGCCGGCCGGGATGGAGATAGCCGGCACGCCGGCAATATTTATCGGTAGGGTGCAGACATCAGCTAAATACATCTGAAGTGGGTCATCCATCCTCTCACCGATTTTGAATGGGACGGTGGGTGAGGTGGGGGTTACCAGGGCATCAAATTTGTCAAATGCCTGGTCAAATTCCTGCCGTATCAGGGTGCGAACCTTCTGGGCTTTAAGATACCAGGCATCATAATAACCGGCGGACAGGGCATAGGTGCCCAGCATAATGCGCCTTTTTACCTCATCGCCAAAGCCATACTGGCGGGTCTTCTCCAGAGCCTCCCACATACTGTCAGCGTCTTGATAGGAGAAGCCATACTTTACTCCATCGTAGCGAGCCAGGTTAGCCGAAGCCTCTGATGGGGCAATGATATAATATACCGCCAGGGCATAGGGGGTAGAGGGTAGTGATACTTCCCATTCTACCCTCGCTCCCAACTGCTCAAGCTTATTAATAGCGGCCCTTATGGCTGCTTCTACCTCTATCTGCATTCCTTTAACAAAATACTCCTTGGGAATACCAATTCTAAGCCCGTTTAGGTCGGTAGTAAGGCATTGAGTATAATCGGGCACAGGGTTAGGAACTGAAGTAGAGTCTCTACCATCGTAGCCAGCAATGGCGTTTAATACCAGAGCACAATCGGTGACATCCTGGGTTAAAGTACCAATCTGGTCAAGGGAGCTGGCAAAGGCAACCAGGCCGTAACGGCTCACCCTGCCATAGGTAGGTTTTAGACCAGTAACGCTGCAGAAGCCAGCCGGCTGACGAATACTGCCCCCGGTATCTGAGCCTAAAGCGAAAATGGTCTCGCCGGCAGCCACAGCCGTTGCCGAACCTCCACTACTGCCCCCGGGGACACGAGATAAATCCCATGGGTTATGAGTAGGGAAAAAGGCAGAATGCTCATTAGATGAACCCATAGCGAATTCATCCATATTGGCTTTGCCCACCATTACTATGCCACAGTTATTTAAATTTTCCATAACAGTAGCGTCATACGGTGGCACAAAATTTTCTAGCATCCTTGATGAGCAAGTGGTTCTTACCCCTTTAGTGCAAATGACATCTTTGATTACCGCTGGAATACCGGTAAGGGGGTTAACATCACCAGCGGTGATAAGCTCATCAGCTTTATTAGCTTGCTTTAACGCTAATTCATCGGTAATGGTAACCAGAGCACGAACCTTTGGCTCCACCTGGTTAATGCGTTCCAGGCAGGCTTTGGTTAATTCCACAGAGGATACCTGCTTGGTTTTGAGCAGCTTGTGTGCCTCATGAATAGTCAATTGGTTTATTATCTACCCCCCCCTTAATCCCCCTCTCCATGATATGGATATATATTCCTATCATGAGGGGGAGGGATACTTTGTTTAGAGGGGCTTCGCCCCTCTAAAACTCCCCTTCTATCATTCAAGAACAGCCCGTACCCTGAAGAAGTTCCCTTCTTTCCGAGGGGCATTGGCTAGAATATCATTTAAAGGTAATGATGGTGTTACCTCGTCGTCCTTCACTACATTCTGAAGAGGAATAGATTGGGCTGTAGGTGGTATACCAGTAGTATCTACCTGCTGTAAAATCTCGAAGTTCTCCAGAATGTTAGATAACTGCTCTCTTAACTTATCCACTTCAGCATCGGCCAAGCCCAGCCGGGCTAGAAGGGCAATATGCAGAACCTCTTCACGACTCAGCTTCATTATCTACCTTACCCCCTTCAAGTTTTTCATAAATAAACGATTTATATAATATGTTTGCCAATTATAGCATCCATATTTGAGTATCGGCAACAGGAGCAGTCCTGCTATAATAAAATGGATGGAGTTGGGGAAGATAATGACAGGTAGGCTTATACTGGCTATTGGTAGCACCATAATGGAGGAGGCAGCTATAGCGGCGATTGTGCTGCTGGGTTTGCCCCATTTAGGCATTAACATACCTCTGTGGGGTCTTATTGCCTTGATGGTGGCATGGGGTGCCTACGCCATTATTACTTATCGGATGGGCAGCCGAGCTCTGATGAGGAAACCCGAAATAGTTCTGCCTCTGATTGGCATCAAGGGCAAGGTAGTAAGCCCATTAGCCCCAGAGGGTATCATCAGAATTAAGGGTGAGCTTTGGCAGGCTACCTCGGTAGGTGAGAACATAGACAATGGGGAGGAAGTTACTGTAGTAGGACAAGGTGGGCTTAAGCTCATTGTCCATAAGAGTAGTACTAGTGACTTAGAGACGACTAAATGATACATGTTGATGGGGCTCAGAAATCGGGGAGTGGCACTATAGTTCGCTTCGCCATTGGCTTAGCCACCCTGCTTGGTGAAGAACTCCACCTGACTAACATTCGAGCTAAAAGAGAAAAGCCAGGACTAAGACCTCAGCATCTTAAATCAATACAGGCACTCCAGCAGATATGCCAGGGAACTCTAGATGGTGATGATGTTAGTTCTAAAGAAATAAGGTTTAAACCCGGCGGAAAGGTGAAAAGTGGCCATTATGAATGGGATATAGGGACAGCCGGGTCGACCACCTTGCTGGCTATGACTCTTTTACCTGCTGCCTGCTTTTCCCAGGGAACCATGAGCTTCAAGATATGTGGAGGGTTATTCCAAGACTTCGCTCCTTCTGCCTATCATATGCAATATGTCCTTTTCCCTATGCTGGAGAGGATGGGTATAATTGCTAGGCTCAATATTATTCGTCCTGGGTACGTCCCCCGTGGAGGTGGAATTATACAGGTGGAGATAGAGCCGGTAATGGGAAAAATAAAGCCAATCCAGTTATCCAGTCAGGGGGATGTGACCGGAATTGAAGGGTTTGCCCTTTCCTCTCATCTTAAGCAGAGGAGGGTTAGCGAGCGAATGGTGGAGAAATGTAGCCAATTGCTTAAATCGGATGGATACGACGCACGGATAGAAATTGTTAATGATACCACAGCACTTCAGCGAGGGGCAGCTCTTGCCATATATGCTAAAACTACTTGTGGGTGTATTATTAGCGCTGATAGAGCTGGTGAACCAAGACGAACTTCGGAAGATATCGGTAAGTATGTAGCCAAAAGTCTGATAGATGATTTGGCAACAGGAGCTACTGTTGACCGGTATTTAGCTGACCAGCTAATCTTCTATGCTGCTTTAGCCAATGGAGTTAGCCAGTATCGCATACCAAGGATGACAGAGCATGTAGACACCAACCTGTGGCTTGTGGATAGTATATTGGGAGCCAAGACTGAGGTTAATAATAACATTGTCAGGATTCAGGGCATAGGCTACTATCCATCAGGTCATAAGAAATCCTTTTTATGATAAGAGAAGTATAAGAGGTAAACCTTGCTTTATATTCTATTAGGTCAGGACGATTTTACTCTTGGTCATTCGCTTGAGGAGATAAAGAGAAGTATAGGGGACCAAACACTCCTAGTGGCTAATACCACTACCCTTGACGGACACCAAATCACCTTAGACCAATTAAGAACCGTCTGCGAGACGGTGCCCTTTCTGGCTGAAAAACGCTTGGTCATTGTTACCGGTCTACTGGAGCGATTTGAACCCAAAGACAAATCCAGCCGACGGAGGAAAAACACGCATAAAACTAATCAACAAGACGATTATAAATCATTAGCTGCCTACATTACTGAAATACCTGATAGCACAATATTAGTATTAATAGATAGTAGGGTAAAAAGTAATAATCCTCTGTTTAGGGAGATTTCAACCAAGGCAGAAGTGAAATCCTTCCCTTTATTGAGAGATAATAAATTGCGTCAGTGGATTCAAAAATATGTAGCCAATGAAGGTGGGAGCATATCACATCAAGCAGTAAACTTAGTAGCTAAACTTGTTGGTAGTAATTTACGGACTATGGCAAATGAAATTAATAAGCTACTCCTGTTTGCTTTGGGTCGCCGTATTGAGGAGGAAGATGTTAGCCTGGTAGTAATTCAGGCTCAGGAGGCTAATGTTTTTACTATGGTTGATGCTATCCTTGGTTCTAAAGCTAAGCTAGCCGAACAGTCACTACAGCAGCTATTACAAAGAGGAGCTGCCCCAGCTTATCTTTTGGTTATGCTATCACGGCAGGCTCAACTGATTGTTCGAGCCAAGGAGCTAAGAAACCAACGAAAACCTGACACGGAGATTCAGAATAGGTTAGGGTTGACCTCAGAGTTTGCTTTGCGTAGAACATTAGAACAAGCCGATAGGTATTCTCTAGAACGGCTAAAGCAACTATATCATAAACTTCTGGAAGCTGACCTCTCTATTAAGACAGGGAGATATGATGGTGAGCTTACACTCAATATTCTGATTGCAGAATTATGCCAACAAGGCAAAGCATAGGTAGTTTCACCTAAAGAAGGAGTTTATTGGCATTACATTATTATATTGGCACATCAGGCTGGCATTATGACCACTGGCGGCATAGATTTTATCCGGAGAAATTGACTAAATCAAAGTGGCTTGAATATTATGCCAGTAATTTCGATACGGTTGAACTCAATAATAGTTTCTACCGACTGCCATCGGAGGCTGCTTTTACTACTTGGCGTGACTCCTCACCAGCCAATTTTACCTTCGCCGTAAAGGTAAGCCGTTTTATCACTCATATTAAGAGGCTGAAAGATACTGACGAGGCAGTGGATAAGTTTGTCACCAGAGCTCAAATTTTGGGGAAGAAATTAGGTCCACTTCTATATCAGCTTCCACCAAATATGCATCGTGATGATGATAGGTTAGAGGCATTCCTGTCCATTCTACCGCGGGGGATAAAGCATGTATTTGAATTTCGGCACCAATCCTGGCTTGAAGAGCCGATTTTTAAAATTTTACATAAATATAATAGTGGTCTTTGTGTTTTTGATATGCCCTCCCTTAGCTGCCCCCTGGTGACGACGGCTGACTTTGCCTATGTTAGGTTTCATGGCAGCACCGGACTCTACTGGAGCTGTTACTCTGATGAGGAGCTAGCTGATTGGTCAAAGAGACTGGCTGATTTAGCTGCGAACCTGAAAGAAGTTTATATCTATTTTAATAATGATGCCGAAGCCTTTGCCGTGAGAAATGCCATAACACTTCGTGGTTACCTACAAATATCGGGGTACCTGTGCATGTAACTAGTTAGAATATTTCGTAATTGTAAGCTAGTCTACCTTAAATCTTGCCGAGTAAACAAATGCACCAAATCCACCAACGACGAAGGCTACAGCTATGAATATGGTAATAAAGTTGGTTTAACAATAGAAAGGCCAGTTGCTCCTAAAGCAAATCCCCACAATATGTAGCTCAGATTTTCATACTTAGCCCTTTTGGTCCTCTTTATATCCTCTTCATGGTATTTATCGATTTTATCATTTGTTCTAATTAGTTCTTCTTCGAGATTCATATTGCCCTCATGCTTTCATTATACCATCCCCTTTGAGGGAGAAAAATACTAAAGGTAAGTCAAAGAGAGGCGAAGCCTCTCTTACATAACAGACTCCCCTTCCCCTTAATAAGGGGAAG
>JAIWFK010000070.1:0-5705 GCA_048631695.1 Calditrichales bacterium | reverse complement strand
CATGGCATCCTCTGCTGGCTTGCGTGCTTTGGCTAGAAGTTCCTCTGTAATTTTCTTCTGCGACATAGTTATTCCCCTCTTCACCTCTCCTTAAATTCTATCTAGTTTCTTAATTACGGCGTCAGCTACCTGTGAAGTGCCTACCTCCTTAGTATCGGCTATATTAGGCTTCATATCATAGGTAACATCCTTCCCCTCGGCGATAACATCAGCTATGGCTTTTTCCAGCCTATCAGCCGCTTTCGTCTCGCCGAGGTGACGGAGCATCATCACTCCGGAGAGCATCACCGCCATAGGATTAACCTTGTTTTGTCCGGTATACTTAGGGGCACTGCCGTGAGTTGGTTCAAAGACAGCCATGTCGTTACCTAAATTAGCACCGGGGGCTAGCCCCAATCCGCCGACCAACCCGGCACATAAGTCAGAGATTATGTCCCCATAAAGATTAGGAGCCACTATTACATCAAACTGCTGCGGTCTTTTCACCAGTTGCATAGTCATGTTATCTACAAGTCTATCCTCAAATTCAATATCAGGGTATTCTTTGGCTACCTCCCGGGCAACAGCCAAAAATAGCCCGTCAGAGAATTTCATGATATTAGCTTTGTGCACGGCAGTTACCTTTTTCCTCTGATTAGCTCGGACATATTCGAAAGCAAATTTGACGATTCTTCGGCTGCCTGCCTCCGAGATTAACTTTATGCTGAAACCTGAGTCCTTCCTGACTGCCTCTCCCTTCGTCTCCAGGATGAACTCTATTAGCCTCCCCGCCTCAGGGGTTCCCTCCTCAAACTCAATGCCACTGTAGAGGTCTTCGGTATTTTCCCTCACCACCACAATATCTATATCTTTATATAGAGTTGGAGCTCCGGGGTAGGTTTTACATGGACGGAGACAAGTATAAAGGTCTAGCCCCTTACGCAGAGCTACATTTACACTTCTGAATCCTGAGCCTACCGGCGTGGTAACTGGTCCCTTAAGGGCAACCTTATTTTTCCTAATGGATTCAAGTACATACTCGGGCAAGGGTGTGCCATACTCGTCCATAACCCCAGCACCGGCATAGACCAAATCCCAGTGAAAAGCGACACCGGTTGCCTCTAGAACCCGCTTCGTTGCCTCAGTAACCTCAGGCCCTATTCCATCGCCAGGAATAAGGGTAACACTGTAAACCACTAGTATGCCTCCTCTATCACTCTCAAATCATAACTTAAAGTCGCCGTGCTTCTGAATATAGGGAATAAGCCCCCCTTCGTCAAGGATATATAGCATTAACTCAGGGATTTTGCTAAAAGTGAGCCTGTTGCCATTGGTTATATCATTGACTGTACCTGCTGACAGGTCTACTTCTAGCTTATCCCCATCATTAATCTTATCAGTATCGCACATTAATACCGGTAGCCCTAGATTGATAGCGTTCCTGAAGAAAATTCGGGCTACTGATTTAGCCAATATAGCACTTATCCCGGCAATTTTTATAACCAGTGGAGCGTGCTCTCGACTGGAGCCGAGCCCAAAGTTAGTGCCGGCAACTATGAAATCTCCCGGAGTTACCCTGGAGGCAAAAGTTGGGTCGGCATCTTCCATGACATGCTTGGCTAGCTCAGGAAGGTTACTTCTCAAGTGAGCCAGACGCCCCGGCGTGATATGGTCGGTTGAGATATTATCGCCGAATTTGAAGGCTCTTCCGGTAAGCATCTAAACTGCCTCTCTTAGGGAATATTTTCCCTCCTAGCATCTAAATTATTTATGGAGTGTATTTTTCTTTCTAAAGGCTATACTACCTCTCTGGGGTCGGTAATTTCACCCATGATAGCGGTAGCGGCCGCCGTAGCCGGGCTGCCTAGATATATAAAGGCTTGGGGATTACCCATCCGCCCTTTAAAATTTCGGTTAGCCGTGGATAGACAGGATTCCCCGTCCCCCAGCACTCCCTGATGGAGACCAAGGCAAGCCCCGCAGCCAGGTGGTAAAATAACAGCTCCAGCCTCGATTAGGCTTCGGATATAGCCTGCTTTAATAGCATCTAGCAGAACCTTTCGTGAAGCCGGGGCAACTATAACTCTGGTTTCAGGATGGCGTTCCTTGCCCCTCAAAATGTTAGCTGCTATAGCCAGGTCTTCCAGACGTCCATTAGTGCAGGTGCCAATAAACACCTGTTGGATTTTGGTTCCCTTAAGCTCTCTTGCCATGGCAATATTATCCACAGTGTGGGGCTTAGATATAGTGGGCTCAAGCTCAGCCACATCGATATTGATGGTTTGTTCATAGGTAGCATCGGCATCAGGGAAGACTGATTGGTAGTGGTTACCTCTCCCCTGAGAGATTAAATAGTCTTTGGTTATGTTATCGGCAGGGAAAAGCCCCACCTTAGCCCCAGCCTCCACTACCATGTTGGCTATGGTAAAACGCTGCGACATAGACATACTATCCACGGTATCACCGCCAAATTCCAGTGCTTTATAGGTAGCGCCATTGACCCCAATGTTTCCAATAAGGTGAAGAATGAGGTCTTTAGCATAGACTCCTTCAGGGAAATTACCTGATACTACTACCTTAATACTCTCGGGGACTCTAAACCAGGTCTTACCCAGACCGAAGGCAATAGCTATGTCAGAAGAGCCCATCCCGGTGGCAAAAGCACCGAGACCACCGGCAGTCACGGTATGAGAATCAGCACCGATGACTACATCACCCGGCTTAGCCAGATATTCGGCTACCAACTGGTGGCAGACGCCGTCTCCAATATCAAAGATAAGGCAGCCGGTTTGTTGAGCAAAGTGGCGTAGGAACATGTGCTCAGAGGACAACCCATAATTAGGACTGGGGGCAGCGTGGTCAATGAATAAGGCAGTTTTCTGCGGGTTAGCCAGGTGCTCAAACCCACTCACCTGAAATTGCCTTATCGTCAGTGGTCCGGTGGTATCCTGGGCGAAAACCAGGTCTACCTCAGCCACAACAATATTTCCTGACCGGGCATCACTTCCAGTCTTTTGGCTCAGTATCTTCTCAGCTAATGTTTTTCCCACGGTAACCCGGCACTCACTAAATTGATAGCTAACCGATTACAGCCAGGACATCCTCTCTAGCTACACGGTCGCCACTCTTGAAATTTATCGTCTTAACCCGCCCGCTAACTGGAGTAGTCAGAGCATTAGCCATTTTCATTGCTTCCAGGATAACCACAGCATCACCAGCCTTGACCTCGTCGCCGACCGTCACTTCATAGCGTATTATTATACCTGGCATAGGGGCAACAATAGTCGTCCCTTCAACCTTAGCCACCTCGGGTGGCGCTTTTTCCTCCACTGGTTCAACTGGCGGGGCAACAACGGGAGTAGTTGCTGGTTCAGCCAGCGGGGCAATGGCAGGAGTATTTGCCGGAGCAGTTAGCGGAGGAGCACCGACTGCTTCCACACCTATACTATAAAGCTCCTCACCAACATAGACATTAAATGTTCTGACATTAGCCCCCTTTGGTGGCATCTCTACCAGCTTGCCAGCTTTTGCCTTGGCGATGAGCTCATCTTCACGCTTTACATCCTCCATGGTCTTTGGCTTTACTTCGGGGGGTGGGACCTCCAAACCATACTTCCACCTTAGGAAGCGCATTCCTGTAGTGGGATAGAGGGCATAGGTAAGCACATCACCGATGTCCTGTGCAATACCCCTAGTAGCCTCATAAGCTTTCTCTAACTCTGGCTCAAGTATATCAGCAGCTCGACAGGTAATGGGTATCTCCCCTCGTTCATAGCCATTAAGCACTATTTTCTGAACCTCAGGGTCAATGGGGGCTGGGGGTTTGCCATATAATCCGTAAACATAGTCCTTTACCTGGTCTGATATCATTTTATATCTACCAAAGAGGACATTCTGAACGGCTTGAATGCCCACAATCTGACTGGTGGGAGTAACCAACGGTGGGTAGCCTAGCTCTTTTCTAACTCGTGGCAACTCCTTATAGACCTCATCAATCCTATCCAGGGCATCAGCCTCTCGCAGTTGGGATACCAGGTTGGTAGTCATACCACCAGGAATTTGGTGCATCAGCACCCCGGTATCAATAACTGCCATTCTAGTAGTATCCAGAAAGTCCCGATACTTAGGGGTTATAGATTCAATATACTGACCCAATTTGAACAGGTGAGCTAAATCCAGCCCAGTGTCCCTAGGTGTTCCCTGAAGGGCTACTACGATAGGCTCAATAGCTGGCTGGGCGGAGCGCAGGGCAAAGGGAGCCAGGGCAGTATCAATAATATCTACCCCAGCCTCAATAGCCTTAAGGCAACTCATAGATGCCATACCGCTAGTGTAGTGGGTGTGTAGCTGCACCGGTATCTTTAATACCTGCTTGAGTGCCTTAATCAGCTTATAGGCATCGTCGGGGGCAATAAGCCCAGCCATATCCTTAATACATAGGCTATCAGCTCCCATATCTTGAAGGATAAGCGCCTTTTTGACATAGTAATCAATATTATATACCGGCCCTCCCATTTTGGGCTCGGTAAGAGAGTAGCATAATGAAAGCTGAGCGTGCTTACCGCATTCCTTGATTGCCTTTAAGACCGTCTCAAAATTACGCTCATCATTGACGGCATCAAATACCCTGAAGATATCAATACCCACTTCGGCAGCATGATACACAAAAGCGGTAGCCACATCATCAGCATAGTTGCGATAACCTACCAGGTTCTGCCCTCTAAGCAACATCTGAAGAGGGGTATCAGGCATAAGCTTTTTTAAGATGCGTGGTCTTTCCCAGGGGTCCTCATTCAGGAATCTGGTAGGAACATCAAAGGTTGCCCCACCCCAGACCTCCATAGAGTAAAACCCGGCTTTATTCATTTCCTCGGCAATGCCTTCCATATCCTCGGTTCGCATTCGTGTAGCTAGTGACGATTGATGCCCGTCACGGAAGGTAACATCTGTAATTTTCACAGGGTTCCTTGCCATCTCCATTTAGTCTATTCCTTTCTGGTTGGCATTATTTGTAGTTGAATTAATGTTTAAGCCTTTCACGCTTTCATTGAGCCCCGTCGTCGGAAAATCTTCCACCAACTAACTTTCGGTTGAGACTCAACCCTGGGAGCTGCTGTAGGAGCTACTGAAGGAGGTTGCTGTTCCATCTGGATGTAGGTACTAACAGCGCTCATAATGGCGGCTATTAACTTCCCTTTATCTTCCATATTCTCCCCCTTCGCCGCCTTATAACGGGATATTCCCGTGTTTTTTACGTGGGGGAGAGCTATCAGTGGGATTCTCAAGTATCTCCAGCGCCCTAATCAGCTTGGGGCGTGTTACCCTAGGGTCAATGACATCATCAATATAACCCCTGGACGCAGCGGTATAAGGGTTAGCAAACTTCTCTCTATACTCGCTGACTAGTTTCTGCCGTATTTCATCCGGGTTAGCTGATTCGGCTATATCTTTCCTGAAAATGATATTTACCGCTCCTTCTGGTCCCATGACAGCAATCTCTGCGGTGGGCCAGGAGTAGTTAATGTCACCACGGAGGTGCTTCGAGCTCATCACAATGTAGGCTCCCCCATAAGCCTTGCGGGTGATAACCGTAACTTTGGGGATCGTCGCCTCAGCAAAGGCATAGAGCATTTTCGCACCATTTCTGATTACCCCGCCGTATTCTTGTACTGTTCTGGGGAGGAATCCCGGTACGTCAACAAAAGTGACCACCGGGATATTAAAGC
>JAIWFK010000069.1:0-5717 GCA_048631695.1 Calditrichales bacterium | reverse complement strand
TGTCCTCCGTTAGTAGGAAGGGTATATAGGATAGCCTTTTCCAGGTTCTTCCAAGCGTGTCTGCCTTCTTCTACTGCTGAGACTATAGTGGCGAAATTATCATCAGTCAGAATCATATCGGAGGCTTCCTTGCTTACCTCGGTTCCCGTTATCCCCATAGCTATCCCGATGTCGGCGGCCTTTAGCGCCGGGGCGTCATTTACCCCATCACCAGTCATAGCTATAATATGCCCTCTCTTTTGCAACTGTTTGGCTATTCTGAGCTTGTGTTCAGGAGCAGCCCTGGCATAAACTGAGACCGTCTCTACAGCTTCATATAACTCCTCATCGCTCATTCTTGACAGTGCCCGCCCGGTTAATACCTCATCCTCACCCTTAATTATCCCTAGCTCTCGGGCAATAGCCCTTGCCGTTAGCGCATGGTCACCAGTTATCATTATTGACCTTATCCCGGCTGTCTTACATTTTTTGATCGCCTCTAGCACTTCTTTCCTGGGCGGGTCTATCATGCCCTGGAGGCCGAGGAAAATTAGCCCTTTCAAATCCTCTGGCTCCAGCGAGGTTTTCCCTACAGGCACTGTCCTATAAGCCATACCGAGCAATCTTAAGGCATCTCCCGCCATCTCATCCGCTTTCTCTAACACCTCCTTCTTTCTTAAAGCCTCAATACTCCCATTAATTAACTGAGTCTGGCACATCTCTAAAACTTTCTCCGGCGAGCCCTTCACATAAATGATATTTTCCTCTTCTTCTTTGTGTAGGGTAGCCATATATTGCTGCTCTGACTCGAAGGGTATCTCATCTAATCTGAACACCCTTTTAGTAATGCCAGCCTTGGTTGCTGAGACTACTAAAGCCGCTTCAGTAGGGTCGCCTAAAATACTATATTCCCCTTCATCGTTAACTAGACTCGCGTTATTACACAGGTAACCGGCTCTCAAGGTTTCAACAAACTCATCATTTTCCTGCACCGGGTTAATTCTCTGGTCTGCTAAAACAAATTCTCCTACGGGCTCATAGCCAACCCCGGTTACTTGATAGTCATTCCCACCGGAGTAAATTCGCAATACAGTCATTTCGTCTTTAGTAAGAGTACCCGTCTTATCCGAACATATAACTGTAGCGCAGCCTAGTGTTTCTGCTGCTGGTAATCTCCTTACCAGGGCATTTCTTTTAGCCATAGCCGCTGAAGCGAGGGCTAAGATTCCGGTTACTATCATCGGCAGCATTTCAGGTATTGCGGCAACAATAAGGGCAATCGAGGCGAGGAAACTATATGAGAGTTTAAATCCAAAGAAGTATCCCAGGGCAAAATTAACGCCGCCCATGCCGAGGATGAGTATGATTAAGGTTTTAGTGAAGTCGGCTATCTTTTTCTGCAGTGGGGTGACGACTTCCTTGGTCTCTTTCATGAGTTTGGCAATTCTACCAAACTCTGTTTGCTCAGCGGTGCTTACTACAATCCCCTGTCCCAAGCCACGGGTAACGAAGGTCCCGCTGAAAGCCATACAAAGCTGGTCGGCAGGAGACAAATTGGTTGTTGATATCGGAGTAACATTCTTGGCTACTGGTGTCGATTCCCCGGTAAGGGCAGCTTCATCAGCACCCATATTCTTGGTAAAGAAGAGACGCAAATCGGCTGGCACCCTGTCACCACCGTTGAGTAGAACTACATCACCGGGGACTAATTCACGGGTCGGTATAACCACCTCCTCCCCATCTCTTCTCACCATGCACTCTGGCACTATCATCTTTTGGAGTGCTTCTAGAGCAGCTTCAGCCTTCCCCTCCTGAAAGAAACCAATTATCACATTCAGAGTAACGACCCCCAGGATAACTGCCATATCTGTCCACATATCCTCCCCCCGCATGCTCAGAATGCCAGTAATCAAGGCAGCAACGAGCAGGAGATAGACCAGCGGGCTTTTAAACTGGCGTAGGAGTCGCATGAAAACGCTTGGTTTCTTATATTTCAACTCGTTATATCCATATTTCGCCAGCCGGGCTTTTGCCTCACTTGAAGTGAGTCCGCCACTATCCGCTACCAAAACTTCAAAGGTATGGTCTACTGACCGTTGATACCATGCAGTATCATTCAACAACTAGATACCTCCCGAGCATTATAAGGTAATAAAAAGACAACTATAAAAGTATGGACAAGAGCAAATATGACAATCCCAATAGCAAGGATTTGGCTTAAATTTGGCATTTATTCAAACTTAAAATAAGCCAAACGCAAAAATATTATAGCAGAACTCTCCTTATTAGTTAAAGAAGGGGTAACCCAACTATAGTGAACTAGAGCTCAGTTGGTTCTGATTCGGCAATTACAAAGAGGGCATCACCCTGATGAATCTCATATCTGGACTGTGGATTAACCACCATTGCCCTGTCCTCTTCTGGTAACTTGTACACGACATCAGCGCTTAGTTGCTTTAGTAATTCTTCGGAGTAATCAGTTTCCACCGCCAGGAGAATCATACGTCGCCGGGCTAGTATCTGCACTACCTCAACGAACTCCTCCCCCACCAGACTATCAGATATATGGCCATCATAGCGGTAGAATTCACTACCAGCATCAAAAGTTAGCAACTCCCCTACTATACGCGAAACGCCATGATTTAGGGCTGAGGCAACGATAAGGCCACCCCCCATCTGGTCAAGGCAAATAATTTCGTCGGCGTGGGCACGCACCAAGTGCACACGATTAGCCGAGTTCATGATTTGCACACAGGTGTGAACCTTCCGGTTTAGAGACTCCACTGCTAGGACTACCATAAGGGCTTCAGCGTCAGCCTCATTAGTTCCCTTGGTAAAGTCAGTGAGCACAATCACGCTACTGGCTCTCTCCACCCCAGCTCTAAGCAGGCTTTCATCCTGCGTGGGATCTCCATTTACAAACGCCACTCGCTCATCACTCACTACTCGTTCTTCGCTATCATGCACAACCACTACTCCCCTCCGCTGCTTAACATTAGCTAATAGCAGCTCCTTAACAATTGACTCCCCCTGGAAATTCCAGCCGCAGATTACAGTGTGACCCGAAAAGTTGACTCTCTTCACTATACTTCCTCCTCTCCTGATAAATTCAATAAACACGCTGGTGATTTTAGCAGTAATGATGACTACGACGGTAATACTGGCTATCATCCCAACTATAATACTGATTTGGACAGCTACAAACGGGCTCTCTATTATTCCTAATTCACCAAAGAAGGCAGGGAAGATTTTCATAGTGGCGCTACCGAAACCAACCTTCTCACACACCATAATAGCCAGAGTAGCACCAAGGTAGACAACTACTAACATAAGGAGGATAGATAATACGGGACGGTGCACTACCCTCCGCCAAGTAAGCCAAATAAAGTATCGGCATCTAGGTATCATAGGTGTTTCCTTAGATTTTCTCTAGCTATGCTACTCCAAATGGCGAACTGAATCAAGGAGGTAACCAGTTAAACATAGGCTCACCCTGAACCTATGCCGGAAGTGAATAACATATAGGCACCAAAAATATATAACCCAATTAAAGCGGGGGTATACCAACTGATGACGATGAAGGTTTTACGCTTTTGCCTAAATCGGAGCCCAATAATAACCAACAGACTCATCACCACTGCCACCGCCGCCGTGATGAGATGAGCACCTGATACCAAGGAGCGAGGTTGAGAAAGAATAGAGCCTTGAACATAGAAAAGGTCAACCGGAAGGATGATAGCGATATTAAACATATTACTGCCTAATATATCGGCAACCGCCATATCTATAGCCCCTAACCGAAGGGCAGCAATAGTAACCACCAACTCAGGCATCGAGGTGCTAATTGCCAGAAACAAACTCCCGACAAAACTAGCCTCCCAACCAGTAGCCTCGGCAATCTCACCACCAATGAATGACACCCATATTCCAGCGCCAATAACGGCTGCCGCTGCCAATGCGAATTTGAAATAGACCGTCCTTGTATGAATTTCCTTATATTGGAGGGGAGCAGCCTGTAATGGTGGTGACTGGTGACTACGCTCAAAGCGAAACATCTGTCTGATCACTACTAAATACAGGATGAGGATGACAATACTGGGGATACCCACCCACCCCAGGGCTAATCCAGAAAGTCTTTCCCCAGCGAAGATACTCCCAGCAGCAAGAGCAATCAGCAATATCCCAAAACCTGCTGATGCCATATGTCTTGGGCTCACCTTACTTAAAATTGGGGCGGGTTGGCAAAGGATGTCCAGTAGAGCCAAGATAGCAAGATTGAGCGTGCAACTACCCAAGAGGGTGCCTAAAGCTAAATCAGGAAGTCCGACTAGGGCAGCCGAGCTCACCCCGGTAACTAGTTCAGGTATAGAAGTAATGGCAGCCAGGAGGACCAAACCTATCCATATCCCGCTTAGACCTGTCTTTTCAGCAATAGCATCCCCATATCGGGCTAGCTTTGTCCCGGCGAACAGGATGATGACAAGGCAGGCAAGAAACTTTAACCAAACCAAAGATTGAGGCTCCTAGACATTAAAAATATACTGCAAGCATACTATATCTGGGGCAAACCCGTAAAGCATGTGGTATAATTACTAACGTAACCAGGGAGAGGTGTCCGAGTGGTTCATGGTGCCGCTCTCGAAAAGCGGTCTCCGCTTTTAGCGGAGCGTGGGTTCGAATCCCACCCTCTCCGCCATCATACGAAGCATATTATAGCAAGAAAACATAGAATATAATCTGACTTCTTCTTCACAAATTTGGGAGAGGTGCTGGAGTGGACTATCAGGCGCGCCTGGAGAGCGCGTGTAGCCTTTGGCTACCGTGGGTTCGAATCCCACCCTCTCCGCCACTTTATTTTGAGATAACCCTTCCGATTATGGCTTTAGCTTTCCTCAATACACCGAGGAATTGTGTTATGAGGACAAATAGGGATGTATGTAACTATTCAAGTTAATGAGAAACTCAATGGATCAGACAACAGCTAACGATTACTGAATATAAGAGAAGTTTTAGCTTTTGGAAGTGATTTAATACGATCCATGAAATTACTTTCCGTAGCCTCCGTCGGCCATTCCAAGTGCACGCTGATGATGAATCGGTCTTCGGGATCCTTTTCCGCTTTTATGGTGTCGAGCGTTATTAACCCCCGTAAGTCTCTAACAAAAGCCTTTAGAGGGTTTCCTAATCCTTTATAATGGGTTTCTACCAGTTCATACAAATCGGTTAGTTCTATGGAGTTCCTACCCAACAATAATTCTAGTATAGCTAGTTGGCGTGTTGCAATTACTCGCTTGCGTGGTGTTTTGAGCCGACCAAATAAGTCCTTCATTAAATTCCGGAAAAGTTCTTTTTGAACATGAATTTTTATTTGTTCCAACAGACGACGGCTTTGAATAGCTACACCTTTTAAAGCGAATGTCAAGAAAGGTGTAATGTTATGGTTTTGCGCTCTAGATGCAGATAATAAAGCCAAGTAATTTGGTTTTTCATCATAATAGTAATTTGACATTGCGATAAAACAGGTATCCCGCAATCCAGCTCGTTGGAGAAGCAAAGCCTCAAGGGCACGGGCAGTTCTTCCATTGCCATCTAAGAATGGATGCATGGCTGCCAAATGATAATGTGCGGCCGAAGCTTGAATGATTGCATCGTGCTTAGGATATTCATGTTGAAGTGCTTTGGCAAAACTACTAAAAGCAACCTCACAGTCAGTGCCTCCGTTTGCACCTCTATGTCTA
>JAIWFK010000068.1:0-5850 GCA_048631695.1 Calditrichales bacterium | reverse complement strand
GACTCTGTGTTTCTTACTATGCCGCTGATGATGGAGTCGAAGGAAAAGGGATTACTTGAAGCCTCCCCACGGGACCCTAAGGAAAGAATAGCTAATCGACTCTTTTTTGAGAGAGTTGGTCTGGTGTCTCTGGTAATGGCAGCTACTGGCTTTGCCATATACTACTACTTTGGGGCACCAGCGATTTCCGGCGAAGTAGTAATAGACCCCCTGCGATTAACCCAAGCGCAATCAGCCGCATTTATGAGCATCGTGATGGTGCACGTAGGCTTCGTCGTTACTGCCAGGTCAGTATTTGACTCTGCTTTCACCTTTAACCCCTTTTCCAATAAATGGATACTTGCCGGGATTGCGATAATCATAATAACCAACGTTATGATAGTCTATCTTCCCCCTCTCCAGACTGTGTTTAGAACAACGGCCATTCCTGTAGAGTGGTGGGGGATTATAGCTCTTGCCTTACTTCCCGGTTTCCTGGCGGTTGAGCTGGAGAAGTTATTAAGAAGGCGATTGAGAAAAGGGAATCGTAGACTTGGAACGGAGTAAGAGGCTATCTATAGCAGCTATTGCCAAATCATTTTCTATAATGTATTATTGGCAACATGCCCCTGTAGCTCAGGTGGATAGAGCACCAGCCTCCGGAGCTGGGTGCGAGCGTTCGAGTCGCTCCAGGGGTACTTTTACTCTTAGTTAGGAGGCTTGGGTGATAGATACAACACAGCTTATTGAGATTAGATGGCATGGTCGTGGTGGTCAAGGTTCAGTTACCTCAGCCGAACTATTGGCACAGGCGGCTATTAGTGAAGGTAAGTATGCTCATGCCTTCCCTAGCTTTGGTCCAGAAAGGAGAGGAGCCCCTGTTTTAGCCTTTGTCAGAATAAGCAATGAACAGCCCATTAAGATAAGGGCAGAGGTAACTCAACCTGATATAGTAGTAGTGCTTGATTCTAGTTTATTACGCATTGCTAATGTTACCTCAGGGCTTAAAGCCAATGGGATAGTAGTAATTAATACCAGAAAACAAGCTGACGAACTCAAACAGGAATTTGACCTTAACTATGCATTAGTAACAATTGATGCTACCAGTATTGCTAGGCAAATCCTGGGGGTTCCTATTGCCAATACTACTATGGTCGGAGCTGTAGTAAGAGCCACCGGCGTGGTTAAATTAGAATCCTTGTTTGAGCCTCTAAACCACCGATTTGGGCGCTTAGCCGAAAGAAATATTGACGCCATGAAAAAGGCATACGAAGAAACTGTAGTAAAGGAGTAGGGTAATTGGCCAAATTAGAAGGTGAGCTAACCTGGAAAGACCTGGCGATTGGCTCAATAGTAACCGAGCCAGGAAATGCCAGCCAATACCAAACTGGGGACTGGCGGTCACAAAGACGGACTCTCAATTTGAAGAAGTGCATAAAATGCGGTATTTGCTACATATTTTGCCCTGAGGGATGTATTGAACAGAATGCTGAGGGATACTTTGAAGCCAATCAATTTTACTGCAAGGGGTGTGGTATTTGTGCCTGTGAGTGCCCAACAGGAGCAATAACCATGGAAGAGGAGGAATGATGGCAAAGAGGGTAGGAATAGAAATCTCACAGGCGATTGGGGAAGCAGTCAAACTAGCTAATGTTGATGTTGTGGCTTCCTATCCTATAACCCCACAGACTCATATTGTTGAGCACATTGCCGAGTTAGTGGCAGACGGCGAATTAGACGCCAACTATATTCCTGTTGAATCTGAACACTCAGCAATGAGTGCCTGCCTTGGGGCATCAGCAGTAGGGGCTAGGGCATTTACTGCTAGCGCTGGTCAGGGGCTAGAGTTAATGCATGAAGTATTATATATTGCCTCATCTATGCGGCTACCGCTAGTTATGGCAGTGACTAACCGGGCTTTATCAGCCCCATTAAGCGTCTGGGGTGACCATTCTGATGCTATGGCAGTCCGTGATACCGGGTGGATTCAAATATTTACTGAAAATGGGCAGGAGGTTGTTGATAATATTCTATGTGCCTTCCGTATTGGTGAAGACCAGAGAGTTTTGCTTCCGGTAATGATTCACCTGGATGGATTCCACCTGTCACATATGATTGAACCTATGTATATACCGGAGCAGAGTGAGGTTGATAAATTTATCCCTCCATATCAGTACCCCTTCCCTCTAAATCCAGATAAACCGGTAACTATGGGAGCCTTCGCCCCACCTTTCATATATTCAGAGACAAAGAAGGCACAGGAAGTGAATATAACAGCGTCTAAGGAGGTAATCCTTGAGTGCTGGGAGGAGTTTGGCAGCATCTTCCAGCGCCATTATCATCCTGTGGAAACCTACCATAGTGAGGGTGCCGAGATACTTCTGTTGACCATGGGCAGCTTTAGCGAGACGGCAACACTAAGTATAGATAAGATGAGAACAGAGGGCAAAAATGTCGGGCTAGTAAGGCTTCGCTTATGGCGTCCTTTTCCCTTTACTGAAATCCGCCAGGCAGTTAAAGATGCTGAGGTTCTCATTGTGTTAGACAGAGCCCTTTCCTTTGGTGGACCTGCGGGACCAGTTTGCTCCGAGATTAAGGCAGCCTTATATAATGAGGACAAGAGGCCAAAGGTAATCAGCTTCGTTGGTGGTTTGGGCGGCAGGGCTATTACTCCAGATGGATTTGAGGAAATAATCAACAGGGGTATAGAAATCTCAAATATAGGGAGTGAGCAAGAATTTGAAATATATGGGGTGAGGGAATAATGGAGGAGAATGTTATTACTGTCCCACGACTAGTACCTAGGAAAATAAAAGAGAAGTACGCTGTTCAGGCTCCACGGTTAGTGACTAAGGACGAATTCCTGGCTCCTGGTCATCGAGCTTGCATAGGTTGCGGTGAAGCTTTAGCCGTAAGACTAGCCTGCAAAGTATTGGGAGCGAATGTAATAATCGTCACTGCTACCGGCTGTATAGAGATCATTTCATCACAGCTTCCCTGGACTTCATGGCGAGTTCCCTGGATTCATACCCTATTTGAAAATACAGCGGCAGTGGCTTCCGGCATAGAAGCCGGCTTAAAAGCTATGACAAGGAAAGGAAAACTTCCAGACAAGGATGTAAAGATAGTAGTTATGGCTGGCGATGGTGGAACCAGTGATATCGGGCTTCAGGCACTATCTGGGGCATTAGAGAGAGGTCATGACTTCCTTTATCTTTGCTTTGATAACGAAGCCTATATGAATACCGGGATACAAAGGTCTTCAGCCACTCCTTTCGGCGCCTCTACTACTACTGCCCCAGCCGGTAAGATGAGCATAGGGCAGGTTACCTGGAAGAAGAACATGCCAGCTATTGCCGCCGCTCATGACATTCCCTATGTAGCTACTGCCTGCCCCAGTTATCCCTTTGATTTGATGGATAAGGTGGCCAAGGGACTAGCCACTCGAGGTCCGGCTTACATTCATATCCTATCTGTCTGCCCCACTGGTTGGAGGTCTGCCGCCGATTTAACTATCAGGATAGGCAGCCTAGCTGTGGAGACAGGGATATTCCCTCTCTATGAAATAGAGAATGGCGAATATAAATTGAGTATTGATTTTCCCAAGCTTAGACCAGTTGTCGAATACCTGAAGCTTCAAGGCAGATTCAGGCATCTATCTGAAGAAATAATGGATAAAATTCAACATAGGGTGGAAGAAGAATACACCAAACTTATGGGGAAAGTAGTACGAACCAAGAAGTTAAACGAGTAGACGAGGAGTAGCCAACACTCCTATTTAAACCTTTGGATATTTATACTGGCTGTAGTCCCCACTGTAGAGCTTAAAACCCAGCTAGCCGCTAACTTGACCGATAATAGAAGCTTTGCTATATTTGTGGCAGGCGGGGTGTGGCGCAGTTGGCTAGCGCGCAGCGTTTGGGACGCTGAGGTCGGAGGTTCAAGTCCTCTCACCCCGACCAAAGTGGAACAAAGTCTAGGTGTCATGCTCTTCCTAAGGAATTAATTAATCTGGGAATAGCGGTTAAGGGTTCCCGCAGACTTGTCCTCTACCTTACAGACAATAAAGCAAAATCTCTTTGCACGCACCAATAAACTTTTACCGCACTATGCTCTACGGGCACTCATTTGCATACAAGAAATTTCCTTTTATTCGACTGGTGGCGCTTGGGGTATCAATAGGTAGACCTTTTTCGATGGTGTTTAATCTTGCTATTTGATAGAATAGCTACTGTAGGATTATTTATTTTTAGAATTTATAGAAAATCTTGGGAGAAATTTTAGATGCTAACTATTCACCCGGAAACACCTGAATACGTAAATTCTATTCGCTATGTTAATGAGCAGGCATTTGGCCAAAAGGAAGAGGCAGAACTTATTGAGAAACTGCGTAACCGCGCCGCACTAACCATCTCACTCGTTGCTGTCCAGAAAAATGAGGTTGTGGGGCATATTGCGTTCAGCCCAGTAGTGATTGAATCAGAAAGTTCGAGCTTCGAAGCAATTGCCCTTGCCCCAATGGCTGTTTTGCCGGCCTATCAACGACAAGGCATTGGTGGGCAACTGGTTAATGCCGGTATTGAGGAATGCCGGAATCTTGGCTATGAGATTGTAGTAGTGCTGGGACATCCGAAATATTACCCGCGCTTCGGTTTTGTTCCGGCTAAGCCAAGGGGCATAAGTTGCGAATTTGAAGCACCTGAAGAAGCTTTCATGGTTTTGGAGCTTTGGGAAGGGGCACTGGCGGGAAGAGGTGGAATAGTGAAGTTTCAGCCCGAGTTCAAAGAGGCTATATGAAGCTAACCTGTAAACTGGGGAAGGGGGGACTCGAACCCCCACGTCTTTCGACACCAGATCCTAAGTCTGGCCCGTCTGCCAATTCCGGCACTCCCCCTCGAATACAACATGATCCTAAGTCATGCTCGTCTGCCAATTCCGACACTTCCCCTTGAAGCTACGCTAGATACAAACAATACGCCTGAAAAAGTTAACCAATTTCCCGAAAAGATAACCAAATCTCAGGAACCCTTACTAAGTTTGACAACAAAATTCCTCTTCAATATGAGACAAGGGCTATCTCCTCATACTATAGCATTTTACCAAATCTGTCTCAAGGCGTGCTAATAAACGGTTCTACGTCAATAAGTTTGAAACCCTGACCTAACAGCCTAGGTTAGCAGCCAATATCCTCATTCGGAAATTATCCATACTGCGATCCTTCCCTGGAAGGATAAGCCATCCTCTTTATGGTCTTAATCCGATTATTCTTACCATCAATAAAGCCATTGGTTATTCGGCAATCGAAGTAGTTCAGTATCTCTTCTCGCCAGTTACCCAATGTACGCAGAAGCTCTCTAAATTCGGCTAGAGAGTCATTGGCTATCCTCTCCTCCATCAATCCAAGTCTTTCCTCAGCCCTCATCCTATCTGCTTCCCTATACCACGCGCTGAAGCTCTCCTTAAGCCTCTATGCCTTCTTCAGTTCAGGGTAGCAGTAGAATAGCCGATTTAATCTTTCCTTCTCCCAATCAGCAAGCCTTTCAGCTCCCTTGAGCAAAGTATACCTGCTCCTGAACAGGTCTCTCCTCTTACCTCTCCTGTTTCCTCCCTGGAGCCGGCTCCTCACTTTATCCATAGCTTTATTGATATGCCTGATAAAGTGGAACTTATCCACTACTACCTTCGCCTGGGGCAGACACATCTGGACTGCCTGACGGAAGGGCTCATGCATGTCCATCGCCACTCCCTTAACTCTCTCAGGGTCAGGAAGATTGTCCAGGTATCCTTCCACCTTCTGCCTTCCTTGCCCCTCGACTACCTCCATTACCTCTCCTTTTACCAGATTACAGATGGCCGTGTGGTAGAGACGCC
>JAIWFK010000067.1:0-5871 GCA_048631695.1 Calditrichales bacterium | reverse complement strand
ATTTCCAACTCGGTGAAAGTAGTGCCTGGCGGTGTTCCTTGAGTGTCCGAAACAGGACGCGGTAACCATGGCGCTCTGGCTGCTCAAAGCCAAGACTGCCCGGGTCAAGGAAGGGTGATAGTGGAGCAATCTGTAGGGTAAGCCGCTTATCGCCTCCAAACTTCTCGAACAAGAAGCCGCAGTAGTCAACGGTATCTATTACTGACTGCGGAGTTTGCTTTGGTAGCCCAATCATAAAGAACACATCCAATCGTTTACAGCCAACATCAAGGGCATCACTCAGAGTCTGCTCTAACTCCTGATTAGAATAGTTTCTGCCAGCAGCTTTCCTTACCTCAGGGTCATGAGATTCGGGAGAAATCTCCAGGCAGAAGTTAGGACAAGAAAGGCTCATCTGGTGCAGGAAGTCTCTGGAGGCAGGAGAGAATACTTCCAGGATGAACTGATTCTTTACCTTGCTCTTTTGAAGCAAGCTTAAAAACTCATTGGCATAGTCCTCTCCCGCCTGGCGTATATCACCCAGGACTACAATGGGACCATTGCTGAAGCGCTCTATCTGTTTCACTTCTTTGACAACCAAGCTCGGGGAGCGAAAAACTACTTTCTCTCGATTGAAAAAACACTGGAAGGCTTTGGCAGAGCCTCCGCAGATAGCGCAATTGTTGATACAGCCGCGGCAGGTAAACACGGCGGTAATGGGGTAGCGAAGCCAGTCCGTAGTGGGAGCGTAACTGGCAATATCGCGATACCTGATTACCGAGCGTATAATGTTGCCGTAATGATTGAGCATAACATTACTGAGGTCAGTGGGGATGTAAGAAAAGGGATTTTCCCGTATCCTGTCCTGGCTATCTCGCCAAACAAGGTTGGGCACTGATTCAGGCTCCCGCTTATTCCTTATGCAATCCATTAGCTGTCGGAAGGGTTCTTCAGTAGAATCACCTCTTAATACATAGTCTATCTCGGGATAGTTAAATAGCTCCTGGTAGTAATAGGAGGCAGAAAATCCACCGACTACTACTTTTGCCTCAGGGTGGTATTCTTTGACGAGCTTAGCTATCTCAATAGCACCATGAGCATGTACCAGCCAGTGCAAATCTATACCAAAGACCGGCGACCTCAGGCGCTTTATGATTGTCTCAACGTTAAACTTCTTATCGTTTAACATACGCACCGCCAGATTCATAATGCGCACTTGATAGCCGGCATTCTCCAGATATTCAGCAATGCTGGCAAGACCGATGGGATACATCTCAAAAATGGGAGAGGAAGGTATCACGTCGCTGACTGGCCCGTAAAGGATAGTTTTCTGGCGGAAGTCATACACAGTGGGCGGATGCAACAAAACCAAATCAACTGACACTATCCTACCCTCATTCTATAATACTCCCGCCAGAATATAGCCAACGCCCAGGAGCAACTGAGTTAACAGGACAACGAGAACATTATTAGCCATAGCCGGCACTAGCTTACTTATGTCTTGATATTGCATGGAGCCCCGGATAGCTTTTATGGCGAAGGGAAGGGTTAGCAAGGCTATCAGAGAAAAGACTGGCATCTGTCCGGCTATTACACCACCGATTATCCACAAGTAAACTATAACGGTCAGAACTGAATAGACTATGCTTGCTTTTGTCTTCCCCATGGTAATGGGGGTGGTTTTTCTACTGGCTTTACTATCGGCTTCGGTGTCAGGAAATTCATTTAGCAAGAGGAGGTTGTGCGCCAGAATGAAAGAGGGTACGGAAGCTATCACCAGAGGCCAGGTATATTCACCAGTCTGGACGAAGTAAGCGCCCATAACCGGCAATGCCCCCATCCCTAGTCCAGGCGCCCACTCGGGCCATCCCGTCTTGAGTATGAAGGGGGTATAAAAGAGAATACATACTGCTGCTACTACAAGTAGAGGTAGCAGGAGCCAACCTGTGACTATTACGAAATAAACACCTATGGGTATGGTTAGTAGGAAAGAAGCTATGCCAAGCCACAGCGCCTGCCTCGGTGAGATGAGCCCAAACGGGAGGGCACCACTACCCCCGCTGAAGGGAGTCCTTCTAGTCTCCAGGTCTATCCCGCTCTTGTAGTCGGAGTATTCGTTGAGCACATCGATACTAATATGGGCTAGAAGTATACCGAGGCCAGCTAGTAGCGCGTAGCCAATATTAAATTCGCCCCCAAATGTCTTGACTCCATACCAAGCAATGGAGGCACCGAGGAATGCCAGCACCACCGAGAGGGGCAAGAATGGAGCCCTGATAACCATTAACCATTTTTTCACTTCATTTCTCCTCCTTGCATTTAGTGCATTTAATAATTGAGTATAATTCAAACAAGGGTTAAATCCTAAAGTCGCTTCGCTCCAAATCCTGATATTTAAGCACTAAATACTGAACGTTTTAGTCATTTGGCTATTAGTGCTTTGTAGTTGTTCCGAAAATAGAACCCCTCAGTCCTTCTGTCATTCTAAGCCCCTTCACTTCCTGTCATTCTGACCCTTCAATGGAAGGGGAAGAATCTCGTGGCGCTCAGGGCAGGCTCCGGCGAAGAATCTCAGATTCTTCATTACACCTTGTTCCATTCAGAATGACATTTATCACCTTAAGACCTTCACCTCAACATTTCGCTCAGGGTGACATAGAAGTGGCTGAATGCTTACCACCCTTTTTCATCATTCGTTGGTCCTTCTTCGAAGGATGAAGGATGGTATCTAGAATTTACCCTTTCCTATACGCAAGTATTTATACCGCCATATATAATGAGTTGCTTATAGGCTCATTACTCTTCCGCATAAATTATTCCTATATATTTCTGCCAGCATTTCTCGGGCACATAGACAGCGCATTTAGTGCAGTAAAAGAGGTATGCTCTGGCTTCTTTTCCACAAACAGGGAAGTTTATTGGCTAACTCCGTGGCTTATTCTTACCTCGTCCCCTACCTTGGCATCAAGCAAGGCGCTGGCACTACCCCCCTTTAGTGATACCTCTAAGTATCCGCTGCTACCGATAATGGCTAGGAGTCCTCTACCTTCAGCGTAAGTGTGGCTCAACTCTGAGATGAGATGCTCGCCGACTTTAGTAGTCATTGACCAATCTGTCTGCGGTAGGTCATCGCTCTTAATATCAGTGATTAGATTACCGAAGCTATCAATGTGGAGGATATGCCCTACCAGCAAACCATCCAGTGCCTGATAAGGACGGGGGAGTGGTAACATTAAAACAGAGGTTATTGCCTCGCCGAAGTCTATCGGTGGGAAGCCGAGAGAAAGCAAGGCTGCTACCGGGGCAAATACATCCCGCCCGTGGAAAGTGGGGCTGACCGGTGACCGCCAGAATCGGGGCTCAGTGAGCGCTACTGCTTCCATCTCAGGCTTAAGCTCTATTTGTTGGGCGTTAACAATATCCTCTACTGGCTTAGTTGAAAACTGCTGTATCACATAGCTTAGGACACCATTATCAGGGGCAACAAAGTCAGCCGAGGGTGTTCTCAGTATGATAGCTCTTCGTTCAGTGCCAACACCGGGGTCAACTACTACCACATGAATTGTCTTTTGAGGAAAGAACTGATAGGCTGTGCTCAGGACAAAGGCAGCCTGGGAGATATTCTGTGGTTTGATAGTATGACAGATATCAACTAGCTTTGCCTCAGGATTGATGCCGAGTATAACGCCTTTTATAGCCGCCACATAGGCGTCAGTTAAACCTAAATCAGTGGTTAAGGTTATTATGCCACCCATTATTGTTGGTTCTCCTCAGTGGGTTAGACAGGCAATTTAAGGGTTAATATGGAGACAGTGATAAATAGAATTGTTAACACTATGGTTAGTTGAAATAGTAATCTTTCTACACCCCGTTTAGTTCGAAAAACAGTATCAGGTTGTCCGAAGATACCCCCCAGTCCTCCACCCTTAACCTGAAGGAGAACAGCTGCGATTATGGCTACGGATAACACAATCTGAGCTATATTAAGATAGGTTTGCATCTTATTCTTCCTTTAGCTTTTTCTCTAATAATTCGTTTACCAGCTTCGGATTGGCACGACCGCCAGTTGCTTTCATTACCTGTCCAACAAGAAACTTTTGAGCTGGTGTCTTCCCTGCTTTATAGTCAGCTACGGCTTGAGCATTGGCTGCTATCACCTGACTGACCACTTCCCTGACCTCCTGGGTATCACTGATTTGACTAAGTCCTCGCTCGGCAATAATATCGGCGGCATGTTTTCCAGTGTTAAACATTTCCTCAAAGACAAGCTTAGCGGTAGTGCCGCTGATACTACTTCTATACATCAAATCCAGCAGTTGGCAAAGTTGTTCGGGGGTAACCCTGGAGTCCTTAATCTCAGTGTTGGTAGCGTTAAGTAGCCGACTGAACTCGCCCAATAGCCAGTTGCTCACCTCTTTAGCTCTTCTGTCCGGTGGCAGCTTAACATATTCTGGTGTTTTAATACAGGCTTCAAAGTAGTCAGCCATTGCCTTGGAACTGGTAAGCAGGTTGGCGTCATAGACTGTTAGGTTATGTTCAGCGATAAATCGGTCGCGTCTAGCTTCAGGCAACTCGGGGAGCTTTGACCTTATTTCCTCTACCCAGTCCTGGCTGATGACTAGTGGAGGCAGGTCCGGCTCAGGGAAGTAGCGGTAGTCGTGGGCATACTCCTTGCTGCGTTGGGAAACCGTCATTTCCCGGCTCTCATCCCAGCCCAAGGTCTCTTGAAGGACCGGGAGCCCCTGGCGCAGTAATTCTCCCTGGCGCTGGATCTCATAAGCTACAGAACGCTCCAAAGCGCGAAAACTGTTCAGGTTCTTGACCTCCGTGCGCGTGTTTAATTCCTGGCTGCCAACCGGGCGCACAGAAACGTTCGGTTCGATACGCATCACGCCTTTCTGCATGTCACCAGAACTTACTTCCAAGTAGCGTAATATACTACGCAAGGCAGTGGCAAATACCCGTACTTCCTCCGCAGAGCGCAAATCTGGCTCTGAGACAATCTCCAATAAGGGGATTCCTGCCCGGTTAAGGTCTACCAACGAGTATGATTGTCCATTTTTCCCAACATGGGTAAGCTTGCCGGTATCTTCCTCCAAGTGTACTCGGCGAATGCGGATCACGCGTTCGCCATGTGAAGTCAGGATTGCCAGACGTCCATGGCGCGCTAAGGGTTGCTCGTATTGTGAAATTTGATAGCCTTTGGGCAGATCGGGATAGAAATAATTCTTACGAGCGAATATGCTGGTTAGAGGGATATCGCACTCTAGTGCCAGTGCTACACACAGTGCATACTCCACAGCGCGCTGATTTACTACCGGCAACACACCCGGCATTCCAGAGCACACTGGGCAGACAGCCGCGTTAGCTTCCGCCAGGGTCGTATCGACCACTGGACAGGCACAAAACATTTTCGATTTTGTCTCAAGTTCGGCGTGAATCTCTAAACCGATAACGGGTTCAAATTCTTGGGCCATACCAGCGATTATTATTCACTACACTAACCATACCGTCTCATAAATTTTTCCATGCGCCTGAGCGCCTCTTCGATCTTTTCGTAAGCCGTAGCATAGGAGCAACGCACAAACTCCTCGCCACCTGGCCCGAAGGCTGAGCCTGGCACAACAGCTACGCGCTCCTCCTCGAGGATCTTCTGAGCGAATGTTTCATCGTCCATGCCGGTAGCAGCAATATTGGGAAAGGCATAGAAAGCGCCATGCGGCTCAAAGGTAAACAAGCCTAATTGGTTCAAGCCGCCCACTATCAGCTCCCGCCGGCGGTTGTATTCGGTGCGCATCTTTTCTACAGAGGGACTCCCGCTTTGAATAGCTTCCAAGGCAGCATCCTGGGCAATTGTGGGAGCGGACATAATCGTATATTGGTGAATCCTAA
>JAIWFK010000066.1:0-5913 GCA_048631695.1 Calditrichales bacterium | reverse complement strand
CTTGGAAATGTGCCGAAGCTATGGTGCGGTGCTGCTTGGCGCTGTGGGTGGCCCTAAGTGGGATGACCCTAAGGCTAAGGTTCATCCTGAGGATGGTCTCCTAGCCTTGCGAAAGGGACTGGGGTTGTTTGCCAATCTGCGCCCGGTTAAAGTTTTACCCATGCTTGTTGACTCCACTAATCTGAAGCCGAAGGTTATTGAAGGAGTGGATTTCATATTTGTTCGCGAGCTTACTGGAGGACTCTACTTTGCTCGACCTAAAAGGCAGTGGCGGACATCTCGGGGTCGGCGGGCTACTGACTCAATGACCTACTCAGAGCAGGAAATTGAGCGTATTGTTAGGGTTGGTTTTGAGCTGGCACGGAGTCGGCGCAAAAAGTTAACCTCAGTGGATAAAGCTAATGTATTACAATCATCCCGCTTGTGGCGGCAGGTAGCTATGGAAGTAGCTCCCGGGTACCCTGATGTGGAGCTGGACCATATGCTGGTGGATGCTTGCGCTATGCGACTTATCCAAAATCCGGCATACTTTGATGTTCTGGTTACCGAGAATATGTTTGGTGATATTCTCACCGATGAGGCATCAATGCTGGCTGGCTCTATGGGGATGTTGCCTTCAGCTAGTCTAGCCGGGGTACCGCAGGAAGGTGTCAATATCTTTGGTATGTATGAACCCATTCATGGCAGTGCTCCCCGCCGTGCTGGGCTGGATATGGCTAATCCTATTGCCACCATTCTTAGCGTAGCTATGATGCTGCACTACTCCTTTGGTTTAGTAAAACAGGCGCAGACTATTGAGGCGGCAGTTAGTGAGGTGTTACAACAGGGCTATCGTACCTATGATATAATGGATGAAGGTAAAACGAAGGTGGGGACACAGGAGATGGGGGATTTAATTGCCGGGGGTGTAGGAGGTTAATAATTGACACAAGTCCAGCTTTATGATACTACGCTGAGGGATGGGGCGCAGAGGGAGGGCATTTCCTTCTCTGTTGTTGATAAGCTGCACATTGTCCAGAAACTCGATGAGTTGGGCGTTCACTTCATCGAGGGCGGATGGCCTGGTTCTAATCCCAAGGATGTTGAGTTCTTCACTAAGGCTCAGAGCTTAGCCTTTTCTCACGCCAAGCTAGTTGCTTTTGGCAGCACCAGACGGCCTGGGGCTAAGGCTGAAACCGATGCTAACCTTTTAGCTCTGGCGAGCGCTGGAGTGGAAGTGGTTACTATTGTCGGTAAAAGCTCAGAGTTGCAGGTTACCAGGGTATTAGAAACTACCTCGGATGAAAACCTCAGTATGATTACTGACTCAATAGGGTATCTCAGGGGGAGAGGGCTTACTGTGTTTCTTGATGCTGAGCACTTCTTTGATGGCTTCAAGGCTAACCCCGGTTATGCCCTGCGTGTTTTAAAAGTAGCTGCTGAAGCTGGGGCTAGCTGCCTGGTGCTGTGTGATACTAATGGGGGGACACTGCCTGATGAGATAACGGTCGCCGTTGAGGCAGCTGGAAAGGTGTCTGATGTATCATTAGGTATTCATGCCCATAATGATGGTGAATTAGCGGTAGCTAATACTCTGGCAGCGGTAAACGCTGGGGTTAGTCAGATTCAGGGCACTATTAATGGCTATGGTGAGCGCTGTGGCAATGCTAACCTCTGTTCTGTTATCCCAGACTTGAAGCTGAAGATGGGTATTGATTGCGTTAGTGATGAACAGTTAGCTAAATTAACCGAGGTATCACACTATGTCAGCGAGGTAGCCAATCTTATTCCTGATGCCTTCTCACCTTATGTTGGTTCCAGTGCCTTCAGCCATAAAGGTGGGCTTCATGTTTCAGGGTTGAGAAAGTGGGCAGGAAGCTATCAGCATGTGGAGCCGACCTGGGTAGGTAATAAGTCAAGAGTGCTGGTGTCAGAGCTATCAGGCAAGGAAAACATCATATATAAGGCAAGGGAAAAGGGCTTAGATTTACCCGTAAAAGGTAAGGAGGCACAGAAGTTATTAAAGCAGATTAAATTGCTAGAGAGTCGCGGTTTCCAGTATGAGAATGCTGAAGCCTCGTTTGAATTGCTATTGCACCGGGCTAAGCCAGAGTATCAACCGCCGTTTGAGCTGGTTGATTTTATGGTAGTAGTGGAGAAGAGACGGCGCCCACCTACTCCCCGGAACATCGAGGAGATGCTATCTGAGGCAGTGGTGAAAGTAAAGGTGGGCAATGAAATAATGCATACTGCGGCTGAGGGTGATGGACCGGTTAATGCCCTGGACCAGGCATTACGCAAGGCTCTATTACAGTTCTATCCCAGCTTAGCTCAAGTCAGGCTAGTTGACTATAAGGTTCGCATTCTTGAGGAGAGTGTTGGCACGGGCGCTCAAGTTAGGGTTCTTATTGAGTCCAGTGATGGGGTTGAGGAGTGGCGGACTGTAGGTAGCTCAGCCAATATCATTGAGGCTAGCTGGCTAGCTCTGGCCGACAGTCTAGAATACTGGCTACTAAAGCAAAAAGCCAATAATTAGAAAGGAGGAATAAAAAATGGATCAAATGGAAGTTAAAGTAACTTGGCGCTTGGCTTGGGGCTTGTTCTGGAGGTGGTTTCTTATTCAGCTTGGTATAGGTGTTATAATCTGGATAATCATGTTTTTTGTGGGAGCCGCCTTCCTTATACCTTTTATGGGAGGCTGGTAGGCATCATAAATAAAGAGTGGTGTATACCCGGTAGCTTAAGCCAATATCGAATAGACTAGCCGGCTAGTCCTGGTGACAGTCAGGAATACTGGCGAGTGAATCCAGTATAAAGGGGGGTATTTTGTGTAAGAGAATATTGATGATGTCCTTGGTACTGTTTATGATTCTCTCCTTGGTTGCATGTGCAAAAGAAGAGGAAGAGTTAACCTCAGCGCAAGAAATTTTTGACAGGGTAATAGAATCACTAGATGGCATAAGAACATACCAATTTGATATGGATATGACCATGGATATGGCCGGTGAGGCTGAGGGTGAAGCGTTTGAAGTTACTATGGTAATGGACTCCAGTGGCGTCGTAGATGTTGAGAATAGACAGATGAGTATGGACGCTACTCAGAGCATGTCAATGATTGGGCAACCTGAAATGGAAATGGGAATGGAGATGTATATTGTTGGTGATATGATATATATGTTAACAGGGATGACAGGAATGGAAGCGACGTGGGTAAAGTCAGAGATGCCCGAAGGATACTGGGAGAAAGTGAGCCAGATTGAATCACAGCTAGAGCTCCTTGAGGCAGCCCAGCTTGAGGTCATAGGTAGCGAGATGGTAGGAGACATAGACTGTTACGTGCTTCAGCTCACCCCGGATTTGGAGCAGTTGTGGCAGTTCTATATGCAGCAAGCACAGGTAAGCGGGGAAGTGCCCGAAGAATCACTGCAGGAAATATTCCAGACCTTCTCGGTGAAGCAGTGGATTGCCAAAGATACATATTTCTTGACCAAGGCAGAGATAGATATAGTTATGGAGCTGACTCCTGAGGTTATGGGTTTTCCAGAGGAACAAGGGGCAATGACAATGAATATCACCATGATTTTTCTAGGCTACGACTATAACCAGCCGGTTTCAATCGTACTGCCTCCGGAAGCTGAGGAAGCAATTGAAATGCCTATGTAGCATTAAGCGGCTTTATTACCAAGTGGTTTCACTGGAGCAATTGGCTATTCTTATTTCCTGACAGATAAGTATCCACCGTTCAGCGGGAGTAAATGCTATGGCTGCATGCGAATAGAACTTAAGTTTAGGCAGGTTTGCCAAGTAGTATTATATATTTATGCTGTGGCAAAAAGCTCCTTTGCCTTAGCCTAGCCATCCCTCCCGAGCCATTTCTAAGAACTTAGTGCGCTCTTTTTCACTCATCTCGGCTATATTCATCTCAACTTCTAAGTTGGCATCTACATTAGCCAGTGCCTGGCGTAGGCTGTCTGTAAGGTAGTCTTTAACCTGAATGGGTATCCCCATAAAAGGGAGCACCAGCGTGAGGGTAACCTTGTTACTCCCGACAGTTATATCTTTAAGCATTCCCAGCTCGAGCAGTGTATTGGCAATTTCGGGATGCCTGACCTCTGTCAGTGCCTGGCGTATTTCTTGTTCTGAAGTACCTTTAGTCATTATCTCCTCCCTCTCTTTGTATTTCCCCCCTGAAGTTCATTACTTGACCTTTTTCGGGATCCTTACTGTCATGAATAAGAGTTCCATAATACTCTCTTTCTAAGTAAAAATTGGCACTCTCAATTTAATCCTTAGCCTCTGACTCTGTTTTGGCCAAATTTAAATTAAATTCTAGCAATTGGGATAGTATACATACCTGACTCACATCTAAAATCCAATACCTTTTGGCCCCTTTTTTATACCAATATCTTTCAAGAATTTCTCACCATCTTCTTTTATCCACTTCTCTAGGCTATATTTCATTTTAACTGGTGTTTCCCAACAGTAGCTCTTTGACTTCTGGAACCTGTTCCAGGTACTGGTCAATCGGAACCTCTTCACCGGCTACGTTTATGGCATGCTTCCATTTCGGGGAAATGATCACAATGCCAACAAGATTCTTCGAGCCAGAACACACGATGCCGCTGTTAACGTTTTGGCAACTTATGGAGGTGCGTACAATTGGGAGTAGCATTGTTTCTCCTACAGTGATAGCTTTTCCGGCACTCACTTCTTCTATTTCCAACGTGATACCACCATCAACTTTAATAGGCGTAAGCCCGTCGGTGATAGAACAAAAGAAACAAGAGTCCAGACCAACTGTATGGGGAATAATCTTACCCATCCTTGCAGACTGGCCTCAAAGGCGAATTCGCTAAAAACAGGCTCCAACCTGAATCTCACTTTGCCAGATGGGCTGGGAGGAATGAGGGCGGGCCAGAGTACAGAGCACAGCATACCAGTATCGAAAGGGTCATCCAACCCCACCCTGGAGGCGACATCCAGTTGTTTTATCTTGAGACAGCCCAAGATTTGCCTAATTAGCTTGAGAATCTTTCCTGGTAAGCCCTTGATTCTGAGTAATGGCAGGAAAGACTTTATACCCCGTTTTCTTCTCTTCTTAGGCTTCTCTTTGGGCTTCTTCTTTTTCCGGGCACGTATATCCTTCCATACCAGCCCAAAGAGCCACCCTATTCTTATCTTCGCTTTAGCATGCTCATGAGTGGCAAGGTCAAATTTCATATCGACAGGGATGGAGAGCATAAGGACAATAAACAGGATTACGCCTGCTATAATGTAAAGGGCCAGCACGCTCTCTTACCCTTCTTTTTTCTCTGCCTTCTTAGCTTCTGCTCGCTCTTCCATAACCTTGCCGACGATGTCGGCGACCTTATCAGCAAAGGTAGCTGCCCCTCCCTTAACCGGCTCAATCCTCACGCCCTCTTTGTTGACCACAATGACACCAACGGGCTTAATGCCACCGCCACCACCGGTGCCACCTCCGGTACCTTCACCTTTTGCCTTATCACCTTTGCCGCTACCACCCCCACCACCAAAGCCAAAGCCAATGCTGACAAGAGGAATGAGGGTGTTACCTTCCACGGTCATTGGCTCACCCACCACAGTCTTGGTCGTGAGCATCCGCTCGATTTCAGCAAGACATATCTTGATTAGATTCTCTACCTCTTCCATTTCTTTTTCACCTCGTTTTGTTGTTGCAGAATATGCTCTAAGTTATCAGAATACTGCATGGAATATCTGATTTGTGTTTATACTAAGAATTATGAAAGCATGATTTAACAAGGAGGTACTAAAATGGCAGACAAGGAAGTTTTGGTTGTTGCAAGCAAGGTTAAGGCTTACATCAAGAGCAAACAGATGATGACGTCATCAGATGCAATTGCCACTCTTAGTGACAAGGTTTGTGCAATATTGGATGGGGCTGTTGCAAGGGCA
>JAIWFK010000065.1:0-5945 GCA_048631695.1 Calditrichales bacterium | reverse complement strand
CACTACCCCAGTTTAGTTCCGCAATCTTGATAAGGGGTTTCTCCCCTGGCTCAGCCTCGCCACAGCCTGCCAAGATTACGCTGACGGTTAGTATCATTACCATTAAAGCTAATAGTATCTTTTTCATCTACAGGTCTCCTTTCTTGCTCCTATTTACCCTACGAATACGTTAAAGTATCTCGTAGAGGAGACTGGTAGGAGTTTGCCAGTCTCAAGTATCAGAGTAAAATAGTGTAAGTCTCTAGCACCTCCTTAACTATTATTTTCACCATTAGATCCGTTGCCTGAATATATCGCTTGGATCAGCGTGAGCCTGGTGATTACCCCCAGAAGGCGTTGTTTTTCATCCAATACAGCTACCGGCATGTTCCCCTCGGCTACCAAGGGTAGGATCTGCTCCGCGGGGGTGTCCGGGGAAGTAGCGGGAAATTCTGGTTGTACTACCTCTTCCACACTGGTTAGCCCGTTCCGTTTGGCCGCGATTGCCTGCTCCATAGTCACAACTCCCTTAAGCCTGCCGTCAGCATTGACAACAAAAGCCACCGTAACCCGCTTTGCCCTCATCCCTTCTATGGCCACCTCAAGGTTCTGGTAGCTGCCAATTGATACCGGGGGCGGCTCCATGATGCTTTTTGCCAATATAGCCTTCCCTCGGGGTACGTCTCTTACGAACTCGCTCACATAATCATCGGCGGGATGGGCTATTATCTCCTCAGGGGTACCAATCTGTACAATTTCCCCGTCTTTCATAATGGCGATGCGTTCCCCTAACTTCAGCGCCTCAAGAAGGTCGTGGGTAATGAAGACCACTGTCTTCTTCACTGTGGAGTGCAGGTTGATGAATTCATCCTGCATCTGGCGGCGAATGAGGGGGTCAAGGGCACTGAATGGCTCATCCATAAGAATTATCTCAGGGTCTACTGCCAGAACTCGAGCCAATCCTACTCGTTGCTGCATGCCACCACTGAGCTCATGTATCCGACTCTTTTCCCAGCCCTTCAGCCCTACTAGCTCTATAGCCTGAATAACCTTTTCGTGTCTTTCCTTAACATGCTCTCCCCGAACTTCCAGACCAAAGTCAATATTCTCCATCACAGAGCGATGAGGTAAAAGACCAAAGTTTTGAAACACCATGCTCAGCTTGTGACGGCGAAGCTCCCTGAGTTCAGTATCATTCATCTGGACGATGTCCGCCCCGTCAATAAGTATTGTACCTGTGGTCGGTTCAATGAGCCGGTTAATGCAGCGGATAAGGGTTGATTTTCCACTTCCCGATAGCCCCATGACAACGAAAATCTCGTTTTCCTGAACCTCAAAGGAGACATCCTTTACCGCTATGACATGACCAGTCTGCTCCAGGACTTCTTGCTTGGTGGCACCATTGCTGACCGTATCCCATATGCTTTGTGGGTCAGGTCCGAATACCTTCCACAGATTCTGACATAAAATCTTCCCATTCTTTTCAGACATTCTGCCCCCCATGAATACAATTTGTGGAGATAAGCCTGTGAGTAGTAAGTAGCACAGAGGAAACTTGATTCTAAGTTATATTGGATAAGGACAAACAGCAAAGTACTTAGAAAAAGGGGAAAACTATTCGGTTAAGTCCCTACATTAATAATTATTATTAATAGTATTAATAATAAACATAATAAGTAGACATTACCTCCTTCAATACCTCTTTTGGCTGCTAGCCTGCCCCTAGATGAGCCTGCTTACTAAAACGTGGCTCAGTTTACCAAGGGAGAGGCGATATGTCAAAGCTGTTGCGAACTATGCAAGCTTAGTAACTAGAGACGCTGGCAAGTGTTCTAAAGAGTTTAGGGCAAATATTCTTGGAATACCTTATGAACAACTATCAAAAACGGCAGCATAGAGCTGCATTAGCTTGAAAATTGAATAAAGATATTTCGGCTGAGCTCTTATTTCACAAGAATACCTGTCACTGACTTTCTGTGGTTGGGTTAACATTCGATTGTTTTGTCACTCCTTTGAATAGAAGCCCATTCTGTATAATTTCATTTCTCTCTCCAAACTCATAGAGGTGTAAACAGGTACTTCTCTGTAAAATCATCCATTCTTAAACCTGTAGCTTCTCTGATGATTTCTCCAAGTAAATTTACGTCTCCCCCGCTGTAATACGAGCTTGTTCCAGGTTCAGCAACAACAGGTTTTGCCAGGATGTATTCTATCGGGTCAAATACGATGAACAACTATATAAGGTCATTCCTTGTACCGCCTGTTGTTACTGATACATCCATTTAATTCCACTCTAAACCTGAGGTCATCGTAAGAAGATGTTCAAAAGTGATTTTGTCACCATCTAAGTGTTCAGAGAAAATATCACCATATGGAAGAATTAGTGACATTGAACAGGAAAGAACTGAGGAGGTTGATGCATTATGTAGTAAGGGTTAAGCTCACCATACGGTCTATGCCACCCAAATCTGGGGTGATTTCTATATTAGCCGAAGGGAAGAGGCTGTGCAGAAAGGTCGTTATTGCTCTACCTTGCCCTTGCCCAATCTCCAGAAGCAGGCAGCCTTGTGGGCAAAGCCTACCACTTACTTGGCAGCATAGCTGGTGTATCTTCTCCAATCCATCTGAGCCTCCATTTAGCGCCAGTGGCGGCTCGAAATTGGCTGGATTCACCTGTCGTAAATCTGATTGCTTAACATAAGGGAGATTAGCTACTATTAGGTCAATAGGCTCAGGTAGAGGTTCAAGCATATCACCCTGGAGAAGACAAATGCTATTTACCACCCCATGTTTTTGGCAGTTAAATAGAGCGACCTTAAGGGCAGAGGCTGATATATCGGTGGCATAGATTTTAGCTTGTGGTAGGCTTTTCGCCAGGCTAATGGCAATAGCACCACAGCCGGTGCCAATTTCAGCTATGATAGACACGGGATAATTTTGAGCCAATTTGATAGCGTTTTCCACCAGCAGCTCGCTTTCCGGCCGGGGAATGAGGACATTAGGGTTTACATAGAAATCAAGCCCATAAAATTCACGATGTCCTGTTATATAGGCTGTAGGCTCACCGCATAGGCGGCGTTTAATTAGATTGCAGAAGGTTTCCTCTTGACTCGGGGCTAGCTCATCATTGAACTCCATGTATAGTTGAATTCGGCTTATTCCTAGGGCGTGCCTCATTAGTAGCATGCACTCCAGAGGGGCATCTTCAATATTATTGGCAGCAAGGATACCGTTAGCATGATTAAGAGCCTGCTTCAGGGTCACACCAGTTGCTCCTCCAACTGACTTGCTTGGTCATGAGTAGCTAGGGCGTCAATAAGGTCGTCAAGCTCTCCTTCTAAGATTCGGGGCAGGTTACGGAGGGTCAGACCAATGCGGTGGTCAGAAATACGGTCTTGAGGGAAATTGTAGGTTCGTATCTTTTCAGCACGGTCGCCAGTGCCTACCTGGGAACGACGCTCCATAGTTATTTCCGCCTCTTGCTGGCGCTGCTCTATATCCAGCAGCCGGGCTCGGAGCACGGACATTGCCTTTGTCCTGTTTCTCAGTTGTGAACGCTCGTCCTGGCAGATAGCTACTATGCCCGTGGGCAGATGAGTGATACGGACTGCGGTGGCTACCTTATTTACATTCTGTCCCCCAGCCCCACCGCTATGGTAGATATCAATTCTCAAGTCATCAGGGTTTATGGATACATCCACCTCATCAGCCTCGGGGAGAACAGCTACCGTAGCTGTTGAGGTATGAATTCTACCCGAAGATTCAGTGATTGGCACTCGTTGCACCCGGTGGACCCCTCTTTCATATTTCAATCGACTGAAAGCACCCTTCCCTTTTATTTCAAATATGATTTCCTTAAAGCCACCAATGCCACTTTCATTACTATTAATAATGTCTATATCCCACCCTTTAGATTGAGCGTACCGACTATACATCCGAAACAGGTCAGCAGCAAACAGCCCAGCTTCATCACCACCAGCCCCAGCCCGTATTTCCACTATGATGTCCTTGTTATCATTAGCATCCTTGGGCAGAAGGGCAAGCTTCAACTGTTCACCGAGACGCTCTTGCTGTAACTTAAGGCTCTCTATCTCTTGCTTGACCAAAGTCGCCATCTCTTCGTCCAGCCCATCACCTAACATTGCCCTCGTTTCTTCCAGCGACTCGGTTATTGCTTTATAATTCCTATACTTTGTTACCACATCTTCAATGCCGGCTCTCTCCTGAGCCAGGTGCTGAAGTTGTTTCGGGACAGACGCTACTTCAGGCGTAGCTATCTGCCGTTCTAGCTCCTGATAACGCTTTTCTACCTTTTCCAACTGGTTTAATAAGTTCATACTACTTTACCTTATTATATTTATTATATCACAGCCCCAGATAGCACTCAAAGCAAGGGCTTTTCTATTTATGGTAGAATATGCTTTTAAGAGGTGGCCAATGGCAACTAAGTTAGTAGTTTTCGATATGGATGGAACTTTGCTGGCAGGCAGGCTTATTTTTGCCTTAGCTAATAGGTTTGGTTTCACAAAGAAGCTGGAAACAATTATGGAGGGGAGTGGACCAGAGTATGAGAAGACCAGGTGCATAGCCTCACTGCTTGAGGGAATTGGACTCGAGCAATTTTATGATGTCCTGAGCCTTATACCACTTTCTACTGGTAGTGAGGCTATAGTTAGAGAACTAAAGCACCGAGGTTATATACTAGCCATCATCAGTGATAGCTATACTCTAGCCACTGAGTGGTTAAAGGAAAGATTAGGATTTGACTATACTATTGCTAACGAGTTAATCCTAAAAAATGGCAAGCTAACCGGCGAAATAAAGATGCCGCTGGGCTGGGATAAGGGGAAAGAACAATGCTTGAAGCACTCGGTATGTAAGTTGAACGCCCTTATTTCCCTATCCCAAAAAACAGGGATACCTTTAACCAGATGCGTAGCAATAGGTGATAACCTGGCAGATGTGTGTATGCTTGAGGAAGCAGGACTGGGGATAGCCTTTAATCCCAAGCACCCCAAGCTGGAGGAAGTGGCTGATGTGATAATAACTGAAGACCTTACCCATATACTACCGTTTATTTAGGGTGCTTCCACCGTTGTTCCTGGCCAGATTTTGCTGCCTGGCTTCAATCTACAGCCACTAACCACAGTTACATTATCACCCAGGATTGAGTCCTCTACAGTGCTATCGTCATCTAGGCAGCAGTTGTCGGCGATAAGAGAGTTCCTTAAGCTAACCCGCTGACCAAGCTGAGCATTTCGCCAGACAATAGATTCCTCAATCACGGTATCTTCCAGAACCGTGCAGTCAGAGCCAATAACTACAGCTCCGATTAACTTGACCTTGTGCCCAAAAGCGCAGTTATTACCTATTACTGCTTGTCCTCTTATTTGAACTGTAGGGTGGATATAGCTTAGCTCCCCAACCAGCACCTCCCCACCTCTAGGACATATATGCTGAGTACTACTGCCACTTAATAAATCCCGATGAAGCTGAAAGTATTTCTCTGGAGTGCCTATATCTATCCAATAGGCAGAGGAAGGATAGGCGTAAATTGGCTCGCCCTGATCGAGGAGTAGTGGAAATAGCTCACGCTCAAAACTAAAATTAGCTTGATGTGGAATGTGTTTCAGGACTTCAGGTTCTAGAATGTAGGTACCGGCATTTATCATATTGGTAGTTACCTCGCTCCACTTAGGCTTCTCTAGAAATCGTGTAACCCTCCCCCGAGCATTGGTTTCTATTAAGCCGTAGCTGGTGGGGTCGTCCACTGGGGTAAGGGCAATAGTCGCCTTTGCCTTTCTTTCTAGGTGAAAGCCTATCATAGCCGTAATGTCCAGGTCAGTGAAAATGTCGCCATTTAGCACCAGGAAGGTGTCGTCTAAATACTTTTCGGCATTTTTTATTGCCCCCGCTGTTCCCAGAGGAGTATCTTCTACAGTATAGCTAAGCCTAACCCCAAACTG
>JAIWFK010000064.1:0-5947 GCA_048631695.1 Calditrichales bacterium | reverse complement strand
CTCACCCCGGGCAACCTTTGTGAAAAGCTCCTCAATGCTTACCCTGGCAGCAACTGGAACACCACCGGCGTCTATATCTAAAAGCCCTCTCCTCTCCATTTGCATTAAATTTTCTCGTAGAGAACTTCTAGTCATCTCATAAATAAACTTCATCAACGATACATCCCAAAGCTCATCCTCACCCTTAATAATAGAGACTAGTGGGTCACCACGATTATCAATCTCAGCATTTAGTTTATTCACTACCGACTGCAAATTATCTGATATGATGTTAAGTTCTTTGGGTTCATTCTTATAACTATAAAACAACCCAGGGATATTCCGACCATGCCTTCTGATTAGCATATCAAGATACTTCCTGGCGTCAGCACCAAACCCCTCAAGCCGAGAAAGATAATAGGGTGTTACGATTTTTGGTTTCTGCGCAATTACCCTGCCCTCCCTAATCACCGTCTCACTAACATCTCTTGAAGGCTCAGAGTAAGCCGGTTCGGTAACCAAGTAGTAGTATATATTTGTCGTGCCAAAGGTATATAGGCTTCGCTTGGGCAGCCTCAATATCTCAGTATGCTCAACCGCAAGTTTGATTCTCTCGTCATCAATATCCATTAGCTACCTCAGTAAACTATAGTCTAGGCTATATTTAATAGCTCCTGCCTGTATTCATTCAAGTGTTTAAGGTATTGTGCATCTAGCTGAGCCTCGGTTTTAAGCCACTCCTCCTGGAACTGAGGATGTCCTTCTACATTTATCTTACTCACCATCATCGACCCCCTCTGCTGCTGAATTGCCTGCTGAAATTTAGCCTCAAATTCAGTCTTTAGCACTTCGTAAGCCTTTTTTCTCTGCTGCTCCCCCTGCTCTACATAATGGTCAAAGATGCGCCTTATCTTACTGAAGACATTTTCCACACTTACTTTATCACTCTTGAGGTTTTTCAGACCTTCCATTATCTTTCTATTATTGCTTTTAACTACATCGTTCTTAGGTAGATTAAGATTTCTAATCAATATATCACTAGCGCCACTACTAACATACTGTACTATGTTTTCCTCATACTTGCCCAGCTCAACCACTAAATTGCAATTCTGCTTAAGGTATTTTACCGCCAGTTCCTCCCCTTCTGGGATATACTTCCACCTTAATCGCTCCTCATCAGTCGCCTTATCTAATGCCTCCACCCTCTCCATAGCTATCTCAAAAGCGCTCTTAATATCATCCATCTGGGTCCCTCAATACTATTTTTATTAATATTATAACCAAATACCTAAAGAAGCTCAAAGTTTTTCAATAGGTCTGCACATCAAGGGTCCCTTTAATAAGCGGGGGGATAGGGTTGATAACTATTCTCCATAGTTTATGCTTACTGTAATAAATGATATAATTCATTTTATATGGAGAAGGATTTTGACATCGTCGACCATACTGCTGATGTTGGCATCATAGCCTATGGCGCCGATATAAGCGAGGCGTTTGTCAATGCGGCTAGAGCCTTGTTCAGCTTGATAACCGAGCTTGATGATGTGGAAGAAGTTCTGTATCGAGATATGGAGCTGACCGCCTCTGATGAAGAAAGCCTGCTGGTAGAATGGTTAAACGAGCTTATTTATCTATTTGATGCTGAGGGTATTATCTTTAATAGGTTTGATATTAACGAGCTTGACTCTACGAGCCTTAAGGCCAGGAGCTATGGGGAAAAGGTAGATAGTTCAAAGCATAAATTGAAGACAGGGGTCAAGGCAGCCACCTACCACATGCTAAAGGTTGATAAAGACAATGGCTGCAAGGTTCAGGTCTTGTTTGATATTTAGTGGGGATCGGAAGGTGAGCAAATAGACCTGGGTGAAGGATTGCCATGAGTGTAACATCGAAGAATCTTGAGTCTTTCATAGCATCCATATGTCAGAAGGCAAAAGACCTTGGAGCATCGCAGGCAGTGGCTATCCCGGCGGCTGACATAGTGCTGGATGAGAGGACTTTATTGAAATGCTTGGTGCCCCTCTGTTCTCACTACGGCGTAGACCTGATGTGTCCACCTAATGTGCTGCCCGTGTCAAAATTCAAGGAGGTCCTTAAGTGCTATCACAGCGCTACATTAATAAAGTTAGACATTCCATTAAGTGACCTGCCTGAGAGTGGTTGGAAGGAGGAAGAAATGGGTAGACCAAGAGCGGAGTACATGAATACTGTCTTAGATGCCAAGAAGAGGCTTCATGAGATAGTTTGCCAGGTAGAATCCCTCTGCTTTGAAGAAGGGTACCATTTCGCTGCTGGTTTGTTAGGGGGTCACTGCCCTTTATGCAATGAATGCGTTGGCATTAAATCGGCATTACCTTGTCGCCATCCTTTCAAAGCAAGACCAGCCATGGAGGCTATGGGCATAGATGTGGTTGCCACTGCCAAGAAGGCAGGTCTAAATTTGAGCTTCGGTCAGAATAAAAGTATAAGTTGGGTAGGCTTAGTTATCGTATCCTGACTTAAGTGCCCATCTCCGATGGTAATTGTATTTTTTAATGGAGGGTAAGTATGCCAGCACCGTGGCAACAAATCCTTAATAAGATAGATGACTACCGATGGGAAATTCCACAGAGCTACAAGGCAGGCATGTCCGTGCCTGGGCTAATTTTTGCCAGCGAATCCATGCTCAGCCATATCTGGGAAGAGCAGGTTTTTCAACAGGTAGCTAATGTGGCTTTCCTGCCCGGCATTGTCGACCATTCACTAGCTATGCCTGATATTCACTGGGGCTATGGCTTTCCCATAGGTGGCGTAGCTGCCACCAGAATAAGGGACGGCGTCGTATCGCCCGGTGGCGTCGGCTTTGATATTAACTGCGGCGTCAGGCTGCTGCGAACAAATCTCACTGAGGAAGAGGTAAGACCAAAAATTGAACGGCTGGTTGCTGAACTCTTTGTCAATATCCCCTCAGGAGTGGGGTCAACAGGCAAGATAAGGTTGAATGAAAAGGAACTGAATGAAGTCATGATGACAGGTAGCCGGTGGGCAATAGAAAAGGGCTATGGTGAGGCTGAGGATATTGTAGTTACTGAAGAAGAAGGCTGTATCAAAGGGGCTAACCCAGATAAAGTAAGCAGTAAGGCTAAAAAGCGTGGTATCCCCCAGTTGGGAACATTAGGTTCCGGTAATCACTTTCTAGAGGTGCAGGTAGTAGATGAAATCTATGACTGGGATGCAGCCACAGCTATGGGTATCGATGATATCGGTCAGGTCCTCATCTTGATTCACACCGGTTCTCGAGGCTTTGGCCATCAGGTTTGTAGCGACTATGTAGCCTTGCTGGTTGAAGCGGTAAAAAAATATGGCATTAGTCTCCCCGACCGCCAACTTGCCTGCGCCCCGATAAACTCACCAGAAGGACAGGACTACCTTCAAGCTATGGCATGCGCAGCTAATTACGCCTGGACTAATCGACAATGCATCGCTCACTGGGCTAGGGAGTCTTTTATCAAGGTCTTTTCCAAGAGCCCGAAGGAACTGGGTATGGAGCAGGTTTATGATGTGGCTCACAATATTGCCAAAATAGAGGAATACCCTATTGGCGGTAAGAAAGAAACCCTTTGTGTTCACCGCAAAGGAGCAACCAGAGCCTTCCCTGCCGGACATCCTGATATCCCCAATATCTACAAGAACATAGGTCAGCCAGTTCTCATCCCTGGGGATATGGGGCGATGTTCCTACATACTCGTGGGTACGGAAACAGCTATGAATGAGTCATTCGGCTCCACCTGTCATGGTGCTGGCAGGGTACAGAGTCGAACTGCAGCTAAGCGCAGTCTCCGAGGGGCTGATGTCGCCAGGGCACTGGCCGCTAGAGGGATTACGGTTAAAACACGAAGCATGGGGGCACTGGCTGAGGAGGCTTCTGAAGCCTATAAGGATGTGAATGAGGTAGTTGAGGTAGCCCATAGAGCGGGTATCTCCCGTAAGGTAGCCAGGGCAACGCCTATAGGCGTAATTAAGGGATAATATCGGCTTTCTCCTTAAGCTTGCTATTTACTTTCTCTAATTGTAGAATAAGGAACTACACAAGTTTAACATTAGACTAAAAGGGGAGGCCTTAATGAACAACAAGGAAGTAGACGAGGCTTTAGAGGACATAAGACCTGGGCTTCGAGCTGACGGAGGGGATGTGGAGCTTGTAAGCGTTGAGGAAGGGGTGGTGAAAGTAAGATTCCTTGGTGGATGTGCTGGCTGTCCCTTCAGCAATATGACTCTCAAGATGGGGATAGAAAACTATCTTAAGCAGAAACTACCTGAGATAAAGCAGGTTGTTTCTGTATAGATTCGACATTCTTTACTCTCCTATGGGGTTAAATACTCACCTTTTCTTAATTTTGAGGTAAGTGCTATGTATTTTAAAAATACTACTGATGCTATAGGGCATACCCCGCTAGTGGAAATGGCTCAAATGAGCCCTAGTAAGAAGGTGCACATCCTATCCAAGCTAGAAGGGCAAAACATAGGGGGCAGTGCCAGTATCAAGGACCGGGTAGCAAAATATATGCTTCAAAAGGCGGAGCAGACGGGCGATTTAACTAAAGATAAAATTATTCTTGAGGCTACTAGTGGCAATACCGGGATAGCTCTAGCCTGGTTGGGACATAAATTAGGCTACAAGGTTACCATCGTCATGCCTGATAATATGAGTCAGGAAAGACAGCAACTCATTAGAATCTTTGGTGCCGAGCTCATCCTTACTAAAGGGGCTTATGGGATGAGTGCGGCTATTGACACTGTCAGGGAATTAGCGGCTCAAGACAAGAAATACTTTATGCCTGACCAGTTCTCCAACCCAGTTAATCCACTAGCTCACTATGAGACTACCGCTCCCGAAATAATAGAAGATTTCCCCTATGACCGAATTGATGTTCTAGTTGCTGGCATTGGCACTGGTGGAACTATAGTTGGAGTTACCCGACGATTAAAAGAGAAATATCCCAGTATCAAGGTAATCGGTGTAGAGCCGCCCCCCGATGATAGTATCCAGGGCTTAAGATGTATTGATAGTGGTATGAGTCCACCTATTCTAGATTTAAGCCTTATTAATGAGAGGTCTATTGTTACCAGCCGGCAGGCGGCTGAAGCTACTAGACAACTTTTAGATAAAGAAGGAATCTTTGCCGGATTATCCTCAGGAGCCGTGGCCCATCAAGCTACTAAGGTTGCTAATGAGATGGACGAGGGTAATATTGTGGCCATGCTGGCTGATGGTGGGTGGAAATACCTGAGTTTGGACTTCTGGACTAAAGCTAAGTAGATATGGTCCATAATCAACCTGCCCCAATTTATCTGCCTTCGCCAAGCCAAAAAGGGAGTATATCACTCGAAGAAGCTATTTCTAGACGAAGGTCAATAAGACATTTTACTCCTGAACCTATCTCCCAGTCACAGTTATCCCAAATACTATGGGCTGCCCAGGGCATCACCGATACCCGGGGCAGATACAGGAGTGTCCCCAGTGCTGGAGCTACCTACCCACTGGAAATTTTTGTTGTTTGTGGTATTAATTGCATTGAACAAATAAGTGATGGTATATACTACTACAACATAGCTAACCACTCTTTAAACCTGCATTATAAAGGGGATGTAAGATTTGAGCTAGCCAGAGTGGCGCTAGACCAGGAATTTATATACCAAGCCCCAGTAGGTTTAATTATTTGCGCTTTATATGAGCGGACAACCCTGCGCTATGGCAGCCGTGGGGAGAGGTATGTACACATAGAGGTGGGGCATGCCGGACAGAATATTTACCTCCAGGCTACTACCCTTGGTCTGGCTACAGTAGCCATCGGTGCCTTTAACGATGAAGAGGTTAGAAAGGTCTTACGGCTGGATAGACAATATAAGCCCTTATATATTATGCCAGTAGGAATATCGGTCTGAAACTAACCTCTGTTACTCTTTCATAGAGCGTATTGCTTCCGGC
>JAIWFK010000063.1:0-5961 GCA_048631695.1 Calditrichales bacterium | reverse complement strand
AACTCCGCGAGAACAGGGTTGACCTTGTCCTCTTCTGTGGTGATGCCTATAAGAGCCGTGAGCCGAGCCAGACCCAGCAAAGGGAATTTGCCAGACGCATTAATCGTCTATCCACCAGTGGTATTCCCATTTTCCTCCTCATCGGCAACCATGACCTGCCTAATGCTATAGGCAGGGCTACCTCTACCGAAATCTTTGATACTCTGGCTATTAAAAATGTTTATGTCTCTAGCCACCCCCAAATTCACTGCATCACGACCAACAGCGGCACTATTCAAATAGTCTCCTTGCCCTGGCTAAGGCGTAGTGCTGTATTAAGAAAAGAGGAGACTAAAAACCTTAGCTTGGAGCAGATTAATCAAAAACTACAGCAGGTGTTAACCGATGTTATTGCTGTCAATGTCCCCAAACTCGACCCCGGCCTGCCGTCCATACTAGCCGCTCATGTCTGGGTCTCCGGAGCCAAGGTTGGCTCAGAGAGGTTAATGACAATTGGACAAGAGCCGGCATTACTACTGAGTAATGTGGCTAATCCTGCTTTTGATTATGTGGCCTTAGGTCATATTCATAGGCACCAGGTATTATCCTGTAATCCCCCAGTAGTTTACTCCGGCAGTCTGGAGCGGCTAGATTTCAGTGAAGAAGAGGATGATAAGGGCTTTTACCTGGTAGAAATTGACTCGGATAAGGAAACAGGCAAAAGACAGGTCTCCTTTGACTTTCACCCGGTAACTGGGCGTCATTTTCTCACTATCAACATCGATATTGAACCACAAGATGCTGACCCGACATCAGCTGTGCTCAAGGCTATCCGTCAAAGCGGAGAGGATGAGATTAGAGATGCCATAGTCCGACTAAAGATTAATATGCAGGAGCAGAGCGAGGGTTTGCTTAGAGACATTGACATCAGGGACGCGGTTAAAGATAGTCACTATTTTACCATTGCCAAGGATATACAGCGAGAGACGCGTCTCAGGCTGGGCAGGTGGACAGCCGAAGAGATAACTCCTCCTGATGCCCTAAGAAGCTATTTGGAATCAACTTTCACCCCAGAACGAGCCAAGCTTCTGCTTGAGTATGGCGAAAAGCTCATTCAGGAGCAAAAAAGTAAAGAGGGATGAAGCGGTTAAGATGCTGGCGAAGAGAAAAGCGTTAGTAATTTAGTCTCTGCTTGGAGGTTAACATAGAACTGGATGCAAGGTGCAAAACCACTGCCATGGGCATCATGCCTCATACCGACATTGAAAAAGCCCTTAGACTAAGTCTCAGTTTGGATATCCCATTTTGGCCACAGCTTCCCAACATAAACTTTTATGAAGACATGTATGCCCAGGTATCGCAAAACTTCCCCGGGATAGCTATTGACCCTGATGGTAAAGGAATCAGCTTCGATACCGCCGGGTTTGAACAGGAGCTCGTGGGTTATGCTCAAAAAATGGATGAGCCTGAAATTTTCACCATCAGCCGAGACTATTCAGTAGTTTATCACAAATTCTTAGCCAAGGAACTGGAAGGTTACCACGCTATTAGGGGGCAGATAACTGGACCGGTAAGTTTCGGATTCAAGGTTCTAGATGAGGGCAATAAGCCAATCATCTACAACGAGGGAGCGAGGACTATCCTATACGATTTCATTCAGAGGAAGGCAAACGTCCAGTACCGTGAGCTTAAGGAAAGAAACCAGAATGCCTTTGTCTGGCTGGACGAGCCAGGTCTTGGCTGGGTCTTCAGCGGACTATCTGGTTATAACGATGTCCAAGCCAAGAAAGACTACAATGATTTCCTATACGGACTAGAAGGTCCTAAAGCACTACACCTTTGTGCCAAGGTTAACCTCCCATACCTCTTAGGACTGGGAATTGAGCTTCTGTCCTTTGACTCCTACCAATTAGAGTTCATGCCAAAAGGATATACAAGCGCTGTAGCCGAATTTCTAGGGAGTGGTGGGGTTATCTCTTGGGGCATTGTGCCGACTGATTCCTCAAGCCTGGCTAAGGAGACACCGGAAACACTGGCCAAGCTGTTGTCAGGTTACTGGGAGGTAGTATCCCAACATAGTGGTTTATCGGCGAAGCAGATTGCCGAGCAAGCGTTAATTGCTCCAGCGAGGTGCTGTCTTAAGAACATAGGGAGGGTTGGTGCAGCAGACGAGGTCGTAAGCCAGAGTGCAGAGGGCTCCCAGATTTCCACCATTGAAGAAAGCCTTGTTGAAAGGGCATTTGCCTATCTGGGGATGCTTTCAGAAATACTTAAGGATGAATTTGGCTTATAACTTCAGAGTGAGTACAATGATTAGGATGTGTATGACCAATATAGGAGTCAGGAATACAGGTAAAAATTAAAGTACACAGGAAGTCAAGAAAGGGAGGCAATTAAATGGAGCAGCGGAAATCATCCAAGAAAGAGCCACAAATCCTGGAAATGCCCCCACAAAAGATGGCAGTGGTCTATGGCAAAGGCGCCCCGGATAAGGTCTTCCCTGAAGTTATGCCCGCCCTCTACGGCTCAGTTTACACTCTAAAGTTTGACCTCAAGAAGAAGGGACTGCCCACCTTCAAGGTCAGTGGACTCCGCGCCCGCTATCCTGATGCCCATCTTGTCCCTATGGATGAATGGACACATATTATCGGCTTGCCCGTTCCTGAGGATACTACTTCCCTACCCCAGAAAGTCCCTGGTATTGAGGTCAAGATTGAGACCTGGGAATATGGCACCGTAGCCCAGATTCTTCACCTCGGACCCTATGACCAAGAGGGGCCCACTGTTGAGCGGTTAAACAAGTTCATTGAGGACAGTGGCTACGAGATAGCTGGTGCCCACGAGGAAGAATACCTCACCCGCCCTGATGCCAAAGTGGTAAAGACTATTATCAGGTATCCGGTAAAGAAGAAGTAGGTAACCGGATGTAACTGGCGCAACCAATGTGTTGTCCCTAGAGCTAGCACAGGTTCGAACCCCGTTCGAGGGCGAGTTTGCCTTAAGATGCTCTGCAGTGCTACAATTTCTGCTCAGGTATTCCCACTAAATAAATAAGGAGAGCTGCTGATTATGGAAAGTCAGTTGGAATTTTTAGATGAAATCAGGAAGCGCACAGCTGAGTTTCGACAAGAACTACCCGATACGATGGCTGCCCACGATGCTTTCAGAGACGAGGTATATAAGGATGGAGCACTTAGTCACAAGGTTAAACGGCTAATAGCCCTTGGTATAGCACTCCGGGCTGGGTGTACCGCTTGCATCATATATCAAACTAAATTAGCGGTGGAGGCCGGAGCCACTAAAGCCGAGGTCTTGGAAGCCGTGTCAGTAGCTATTGCCTTGGGTGGCACTCCTGCCATTGGCTGGTCGTGGAGGGTGGTCAAGGTACTGGAGGAGTTAGGGAAGTGGTAATTAAGTTAGCCCTACTCTCAAGGTTGAGTGTTTGATACACTTAGCCTTTCGGTGCTATTACCTGTCCTGCTGTGGCGTAATGTCTAGCCCAAATCGCTGTGTCCGCCACTGTCTGATGTATCGTATTACCTCATCATCGCCAAGGTCATACCATTGGCGATAGAAGTCAGCTACGGCAAATCTCGGCATGAACCCTGTCGTAACGGTTACTACTTTATCGGCGACCCTTTCTAATTGCTTCACGGCAGATGCCGAGGCACAGGGCACTGCCACAACTATTTCCTTCGGTCGGCGATGGCGCACCGATTCTACTGCTGCCATCATGGTAAAGCCTGAAGCCAGTCCATCGTCTATGATTATCACCGTCCTACCTCTAACGCTACCTAAGGGTCGGTCTCCCCGATAGAGCATGCTCCGCTGTTTAATCTCGGCTCTTACCCTGCTAGCCTCATAATCTATCTGTTGACGGGTCAAGCCGATTCTTTTTACTACTTCCTCGTTGAGGATAATTGTTCCATCATCGGCAATGGCGCCAAAGCCGGCTTCAGGATTAAGGGGCATGGGAATTTTACGGGAAATTACCAGGTCAAGGTCAGCTTTAAGTGCACTGGCTACCTCCAGTGCTACTGGAACACCCCCATTGGGGATGGCAAGCACGACAACGGGCTGGTCATTATATTCACTGAGCTCCGCTGCCAACTGTTTACCGGCATCATGTCGGTTCTCAAAGGTGGATTGAGAAGCAGTAAAATACATTGTCGGACTCCTTATTTAACTAACTTAAATGCGTTAACATCTACCAGACCGAGGTCGGTTAGTCTGAGTTCGGGGATTACCGGTAGAGCCAGGAAGGAAAGAGTGGAGAAGGACGATTTTAGTGATGTGCCTAAATCCACGGCTAGCCGTTCTAGCTTTTCCAATTTACTCACTACCACTTCTAACGGTTCATCAGATAGCAATCCAGCAATTGGCAAGGCTAAGCTAGCTAGTATTTTATTATTAGCAGCAACCGCCAGACCACCGTTTAGTCTTTCAATTTCTTTAATTGCCACAAATATGTCGTCATCATTAGTCCCGACGGCAATGATATTGTGAGAATCATGGGCAATAGATGAAGCTAGAGCACCTCTTTTCAAGCCAAATCCCATAACCAATCCCAAACCAATGTTGCCTGTGGCCTTGTGCCTCTCTACTACCACCGCCTTCAGAATATCCCGGTTAATATCAGGCGCAACAATTCCATCTAAAACCTTAACCATTTCGATTCTTTTCCTAGTAATTATCTGACCGGGGACAATCTCAATAACCGGCTCAGTTTCCCCTGAGGCAAAAAGTCTCAACGCCTCTTTATTGAAGGGCTTAATGTTTACCGTACTAGTCAGCCCTTTGCCACTACTTTGATATGGGGGGAATAGCGGTTTCCCTTCCTTTGCTACCAGGCGACCTCGGTAAAAAACCATATCTACTTGCAGGCTAGATAATTCACTAATTATTATTAAGTTGGCGAAGTAGCCAGGGGCTACTGCTCCCAGTCTATCTAGTCGGAAATAATCAGCGGTATTAATAGTAGCCATCTGGATAGCCCGCACCGGGTCAAGACCACGATTAATTGCCTTTCGCACCACGGCATCAATATCACCATCCCTGAGCAGGTCAACACAACTACGGTCATCAACCACAAACAAGCACCTTTTATAGGTTTTATCGGTAACTAAAGGTAATAAGGCATCAAGGTTTTTCTCGGAAGAACCCTCTCTAATCATGACCCACATACCCTGCCTAAGTTTCTCTCTTGCCTCATCCAGAGAAACAGATTCATGGTCGGAATAAATGCCAGCCGCAATATAGGCAGTAAGGTTTTTCCCGGTAACACCGGGGGCATGACCATCCACTACTTTCCCTGTAGCCAGGTTAATTTTACTTAACATACTCTCATCACCACCAAGCACGCCGGGGAAATTCATTACCTCTCCCAGTCCAATACAGCCCCGCCACCTGATAAGCCGACGAATATCCTGAGGCTCGAGTCTAGCTCCTGATGTCTCAAGGTGAGTAGCTGGCACGCAAGAAGGAGCCATCAAGAAAAGTTCAAGGGGTAAACGGCGAGCACAGCTCAACACATACCTTATGCCTTCCAATCCGCTGACATTTGCTATCTCATGGAGGTCGGTAACCACAGCCAAAGTACCTCGCGGCACTACTGCTCGAGCATATTGACCCACATCAAGCATAGAGCTTTCTATATGAGTATGTCCGTTGATAAGACCAGGGGCCAGGTAGCTACCGCCTAAGTCCAACACCTGCTCTGCCTGGTGATAATCCCCTATTCCAGCGATTCTGTCCTCACATATAGCCACATTGCCTGACTCAATCTCACCAGTAAACACATTCACTACCCTGGCATTAGCCAGAACCAGGTCGGCGGGAAGCTCCCCTTTAGCCACTGAGATTAGGTTATTTTTTATCAACCTCACCCCCTGATGAATAACCTTATACTTTGTCAAGCCTCATTGTTTCCTGGCTGTGGCTAAGCAGAGGAGAGAGTAAGCAATTATAATAACACCAACAACT
>JAIWFK010000062.1:0-5981 GCA_048631695.1 Calditrichales bacterium | reverse complement strand
GGTGGGACATTCCTGGAGATTGCTTCGGCACTTTGTGCCTCACAAAGACAGGATAGGATGCAATGACAAGTAAGGAAACAATGTGTCACCGAGGTATTGAACGAGTACAGTCTCTTGACATAGCTTCGTCCTTTATCTACACTTAGAAAAACTCATTTTGGAGATAACTCAAGTGAAGTGTCCTGCCTGCAGCAATTTAATGATAGTTGTTGAGCATAATAAGATTGAGCTTGATTATTGTACTAACTGCCAGGGGGTGTGGTTTGATTCTGAAGAGCTTGAGCTACTACTGGAGTCCATGTGTTTAGAGAGCCTAAACCTGTTCTTCAATAATATCATTAACCTCCCGGAAGCTAAGTCATCAGAGAAGAAACGAAGGTGTCCTATCTGTAATCAGAATATGAAGAAAACAATCATAGGTCAAGAACCTGAAATACTAATCGATGTTTGCCAAAAGGGACATGGGTTGTGGTTTGACAGTGGGGAGGTTGGTCAGTTGATAACACAACTACTTGACCAGCCATCCGAGATGGCGGATTCACAAGGACGCGTTATTACCTTCTTGGGAGAAGTATTCAGAGCCCGGGATTAATCCAGACCAGAGATAGGAAGTAGGGATAGGGTATTCCTCTATTCACCAAGAAACAGGGGAACCCAGTTATAGGAGTCCCCTGAAGTTATAGAAAAAGAAATTGTTATGGAGGTGTTTAATGATTGAGGTCTATATCATCATTGGTGTCGTAGTAATTCTTCTTTTCTTCTTAGCTGGAACCTATAACAGCCTGGTAAGGCTACGAAACCGGGTAAAGAACGCCTGGGCACAGATCGATGTTCAGCTCAAGAGAAGGCATGACCTCATTCCAAACTTGGTGGAGACAGCTAAGGGTTACATGACGCATGAGCGAGAGACATTAGAATCAGTTACCAATGCTCGCAACCTGGCGCAGAGGGCAGTCGGCACTGGTGTTGGTGCCCAGTCCAAAGCTGAAGCTGGACTCAGTGGTGCCCTGTCTAGGCTGCTGGTCGTGGTTGAGAATTACCCTGACCTGAAAGCCAGCCAGAACTTCCTCGCTCTCCAGGAAGAGTTGACTTCAACTGAGAACAAGATAAGCTTTTCACGCCAGTTCTATAACGATTCAGTACTGAGTTATAACAATAAGACCCACATGTTCCCTTCTAACATAATAGCCAGCATGACTGGTTTCAAGCCCAGCGAATTCTTCGAGGTCACTGTAGCCGAGGAGAGAGTAGCGCCCAAGGTTAGTTTCACTTAGCCAGGAGATGCTTTAACTATGTGGGAACAGATTAGGTCTAACCAGATAAGATCGGTAATACTTGTAGCAGTAATGGCATTACTGCTGCTTTTGATTGGCTATTTCCTGGGATTAGCCTTTATGGATAACGGTATTGGCGGTCTGGTCATAGCCTTTGCGATATGGGCAGTAATGAATCTGATTGCCTTTTTCCAGGGTGACAGTATATTACTAGCACTGTCCAGAGCCAAGAAAATAAAACGCGATGACCATCCTCGTCTCTATAACATAGTAGAGGAAATGAAGATTGCCTCGGGACTGGAGAAAATGCCTGACATCTACATCATCGACGACACAGCACTCAATGCATTCGCCACCGGCCGGGACCCCAATCGGGCTTCTATCGCTGTAACCTCAGGCCTTCTGCAAAAGCTCAACCGCGATGAACTGCAGGGAGTCATCGCGCATGAAATATCTCACATCAAGAACCGGGACGTGCTACTGATGGTATTGTGCAGTGTTCTTCTTGGGACTATCGTTATTCTAGCCTGGTACGCAACCCGGTTGCTCTTCTTCGGCTCCATGTTTGGTGGCAGGAGAAGCTCATCATCTGGTGGAGGACAAGCGCAATTGATAATCCTTGCCGCAGGAATAGTCTTAATGATACTGGCACCAATTTTTGCTCAACTAATCTACTTTGCCATTTCTAGGAAGAGGGAATACCTGGCCGATGCCTCCTCTGCTCTGTATACCAGATACCCAGAGGGACTGGCCTCCGCACTGGAAAAGATTGCCGGTTCAACTACACAACTGAAATCGGCTAACCAAGCCTCAGCTCCAATGTACATAATTAATCCCTTCCGTAAGAAAGGAAAAGCGGCAACTAACCTCACTAGTACCCACCCCCCTATTTCAGAACGTGTACGTATTCTACGCTCTATGGCCGGAGGTGCCTCATTTGCTGACTACAACAATGCTTTTCGCAATGTTCACGTGGGCGGTAGGGGGATTATCCCAGCCTCTACCATCGCCAGCGTTGGTGCCGTAGGGCTAAAGGCAGCAGAGTCAGAAGCTGCCTCCAGAGAACTCGAACCAAGTAAAGTGGAACGCACTCGTGAGACCTCAGCCCTGATGTGGCGGTTAAACAACTACAGGAATATTACCTGCGATTGCGGCACGAAGTTGAAGGTGCCCCCAAAAATCAAAAAGACCAGCGTCAAATGTCCACACTGCGGTAGAATAAACAAGATCTAAGATGGACTGGGATGATAGTAATAAGCCCTGTGAATACTTAGACCGTTCAGTGTCTGAAATCTTACCTATGCGATTCCTAAGAATATAAAAACATAAGATTGTTCGGGAGCTTTGCCACCTGCATTAGGGTCTAATGGAATGGATGCTATGAATATTAGCCACGAAATTATCAGCTTGATAGATGAAATAAGGAATGATAAGGCTCATGGTGCTAGCCAGTTGGCGAGGCAAGCAGTCATTATATTGAAGGTTGCTGCTGAGCATAGTCAGGTAGAGAGTGTTAATGAGTTCTTAATAGAACAAAAAGAGGTGACAGACAGGTTGATGTTGGCTCGTCCAGCTATGGCGCCACTATTCAACATCGTTAATCGTTTGTTTAAAATTATATCGGAAAAAGCCGTGGGAGTGGATTTGAATTCAATTAGACGTCTTACTATTGATAAGGCTGACGAAGTAATTAAGGAGTCATCACAGGCTGTAGCTCAGACTGCAAAATATGGCTCTGAGTTAATTGCCGGTGGTGACACAATAATGGCTTATAGCTATAGTTCAACAGTAGTAGCAGCGCTGAAGATAGCCTTTACTAAACACAGGAGTATTGGAGTGATTACTACCAGGTCGGGACCGGGTCGCAGTGGGGAGATTACTGCCCGGGAGCTTGGACTCTATGGCGTACCGGTTACCTTTATTGATGATGCCGCTATAGGGCTTTACATATCGATGGTTAACAAGGTCACGGTAGGGGCTGATAGAATCTGTGCTGACGGCAAGGTGGTTAACGGAATAGGCACTTATCAGCTAGCCTTAGCTGCGGAGGGAAATGGTATCCCATTTTATGTATTATGCGAGACGCTTAAGTTTGACCCTAGACGGGGCAGTGATGAGGTTGATTTGGAGGAGAAAGAAACATGGGGAGTGGTTGGACCGGAGAAGTTACCGCCAGAAGTTAAGGTTAAAAACCCCAGCTTTGATATTACACCATTGGAGCTGATTACCGGAATAGTTACCGAGGACGGATTGCTCACACCTGAACAGGTTATCAGCTATATACAAAAGCAGTCAGTTAATCGTAGCTAGAATATATACACCTGCTCAAAAGTTTCCTTCAGCTTAGGCACGGTTTGGTAGTTATCAATATCTTTGGGGTCTATCCACTGTGTCTCCTTATGTTCCCAGTCGATTTTAATCTCGTCTCGGTCTTTTATGTGAAAGAGATAGGGGTGGATTACCCATTTAACACCGAGCTTCTCATCTTCAACCGATAATGGTTTACCCTTTTTTATTAATTCAAGGTCTTCTCGACATAGGCTGGTTTCCTCTTCTATCTCTAAGAGGGCTTGCTCATCAGCAGTCGTATTCGCCTCAATATAGCCACTTACTCCTGCCCATCTTCCTTGATAGCTACTAACCTGCTCACTGCGCCGCAAAATTAATATTCTATTTTCCGATTCAAGGAAGCAGGTAACGACATGTTTTTCCTGTAGCATAGCTTTATCACTTTATTCTATTTAATGCTTATCAGGTATTCTTTTAACCAGCCTAGGGCTGCCTTGGCAGTGTCTCGCTTGTTTTGCTCTCGGTTTCCCTGGAACTTATGTTCCCGACTATAAGTTCCAGCCTGATGGGATAAGCCTATGTAGAATAGCCCTATCGGTTTCTCTGCAGTAGAACCGGTGGGTCCGGCGATACCAGTGTCAGCCAGGCATATATCGGCAGCTAATACTTTTCTGCCACCTTGTGCCATCTCCTCAGCCACCTGAGGGCTCACGGCACCATATTTATTAATGGTAGCCTCCTTAACTCCGATTATTTTTATCTTGACATCATTGCTATAGGCAGTAACTGACCCTTTATAGTAGTCTGAGCTACCAGGTGCATTGGTTATCAGGTGGGATATTAACCCTCCAGTAGCTGATTCCACTATTCCCAGGGTTAGCCCTTTCCGACGAAGCAAAATTCCGACCTCTTGCTCTAGGCTAGTCATGACTTATATAAACCTTACCATTAAGGTATTAGCGTCCATTTCTCTTTATGGCTATGTGAGTATATTCTGTTTAATGAATTCAAAATTACTTTTTATCTTTTCAGAACCAGTTAAAATATCCATATGACCGGGAAGCAAGTACTCAATTTTTAACTGTGAAAGCTCTTCTATAGATTGCTTAAGCTGGTTACCATCGCCACCGGGGAGGTCAACCCTGCCTGTATTATGGTTAAAAATGACATCCCCACAAATCAGAATTCCCCCTTTCCTGGAGTAAAAGCAGATACTGTCTGGTGAGTGTCCCGGGGAGTGAATAAGCTCAAATTCCATATCTCCGGTATTTAGCTTGTTATTTTCCAGGTAGCCGTCTTCTTTCAATTCTACGGCTGGGAAACCTAACAATTTTGGCACCTCCACAAGAACATCATCACAGAACTTTTTGTGTAAAGGGTGGAATAGGATTTTGGCTCCAGAGATTTCCTTTAAGGCTCCATTTGCCCAGCAATGGTCAGGATGGAGGTGGGTATTGGTAATAATATCAATATCTTTAGGGGCAATGCCGTCTTTGCCCAAATCTTCTATAAGCGCTGGTAAGAATTGAGTCGACCCAGGGTCTATGACAACAGTAAGGTCATCCTTAATTACATAGGTGTTACAGTCTAATATCCCCTTTTCGAGGTAAAGATATAGATTATCTGTTAGTTTCATATTATTAGCTTATTGATTATATAGTAACTATAGGCTAAAATAAAGCTAAAAGGAGTTTCTATTATGGCAGTGTTAGCTTTAATTCTTGGTATTTTAGGTGGGCTGTGCACAGTGATGGGAATCCTTACTGCGGCAGAAGTGGCCCCGTTTATCCTTGCCGGATTTACGGCAATATTCTGGTTGATGCTGGCTGTAATTATGTTTGTAGCCGCTATCACTTGTCTTGTAGCTCAAGCTCGATTTGAATAGCCAAGCTTATCGGCTATAGTCGTCAAGTCCTTTTTGACCGTCTTCTACGCCAGTAGATAATACCAAGTATAGTCCCCCATATAGGGCTAAAGATTATAAGCCAGATGGCAGCGACGGCTAGCCACTGCCCGAAGATAACAATCCCGCGAACAGCCGATTTGAGAATCTCCAGGGCATTCCAGCCGACACGAACTAGTGGCGTAGCTGTAGCCGCCGGTTTGAGATAGACTGAAATGAGGGACATTGACGAAGTTCGCTCTAGATACTGCATCCGACCCTTGATTTGCTCTATCTCGCTCCGCACCCGAGACAGGCTTTCATAGATTCTGAGGATGTCATCCACATCCTCGGCTTTTTCCAGAAGGGCTAGATATTGGCTCTCGGTTGCTTCAGCATTGTTGAGCCTGGATTGCAGGTCAACATACTCCTCAGTAACGTCCCGGCTATCAGTACTTTCAGAGATTACTCTTACTGATAAGTCCCTGAGCTCGGCTAATGCCTGGTCAAACTTGTCATCAGGCACCCGAATAGAT
>JAIWFK010000061.1:0-5992 GCA_048631695.1 Calditrichales bacterium | reverse complement strand
TCATGGCTTCAATATCCATTATGGACAAATTATCCCACCACCTAGTATTGATGTTACTATGATAGCTCCCAAATGCCCGGGGCATATGCTGCGGCAACTATATACTGAAAAGAAAGGACCCCCGGCAATAATTGCCGTTCATCAAGATGTTTCAGGTAAGGCAAGAGATATTGCCCTTGCCTATGCCAAGGGTATCGGTTGTAGCCGAGCCGGTGTTATTGAAACCACATTTGCCGAGGAGACAGAGACCGACCTTTTTGGCGAACAGACGGTGCTATGTGGCGGGGTTTCAGCTCTGGTGAAGGCTGCCTTTGAGACGCTGGTTGAGGCTGGCTATCAGCCAGAGATAGCTTACTTTGAATGCTTTCATGAACTTAAGCTTATCGTTGATTTGATGTATCAAGGGGGATTGGGCTATATGCGCTATTCAGTCAGTGATACTGCTGAGTACGGTGATTATACTCGGGGACCACGAGTTATTGATGATATGGTTAAAGACGAGATGGCACAAATCCTGGCTGAGATTCAGGATGGCAGCTTTGCCAAAGAATGGATTTTAGAAAACCAGGCTGGGCGCCCGGTTTATAATGCCCTAAAGCGTATGGATGAAGAACACCTCATTGAGGAGGTGGGCGAGGAGCTACGCCAGATGATGCCGTGGCTGAAGGGAAAGTAACAAAGGAGGAATACAATGCCTGGCGAAGTAAAATCGGCTGCACAGGCTACAGAGATAGCTCGAAACTTCCTTAAGAAGTATCGTATAATTGTTGCTCCCCTAAGAGCTATTCGGGAATGCTAGCTATTTGCATACCAACTTCTATGAAGTCGAGCTTACAATTGAGGAAGTTTATACTTACGCTGGTAGGATAAAGTTGATGGTAGGTAAACTACTTGGTCTTATTCTAGGGGAGGGTTAGATATGAATAAACTAATTATATTTGATACTACCCTGCGGGATGGGGAGCAGGCGGCAGGGGGGACACTGAATGTCCAGGAGAAACTGGAGATTGCCAGGCAACTGGAGAGACTTGGGGTGGATGTTATTGAGGCTGGCTTCCCTATTAGCTCTCCAAGTAACTTTGAGGCAGTAAGGCTAATTGCTAATGAGATTCGTACCCCAGTAGTCTGTGCCCTGGCTCGGGCTCACCCTGATGACATAGACCGAGCTTGGGAAGCAATTAAAGAGGCGGAACATCCCCGGATACATACCTTTCTGTCAGCTTCAGATATACACCTACTTCATCAACTTAAAAAGACTCGTGAGCAGATTTTACAGATGTCCCAGGATATGGTAGCCCGGGCTAAGAAGTACACTGATGATATAGAGTTTTCACCTATGGATGCCAGTCGAGCTGAGCCTGAGTATATCTATCAAATCCTTGAGGCAGTTATTAACGCTGGTGCCACCACAGTGAATATCCCTGATACCGTGGGCTACGCTGTCCCTGACGAGTTTGGCAATCTCATTGAGGGAATTTTCAAAAATGTGCCCAATATTGACCGGGCTATAGTTAGTGTTCACTGCCATAATGACCTTGGTCTGGCGGTGGCTAATAGCCTGGAATCAGTCAAGCGGGGGGCAAGACAGGTGGAGTGCACCATTAATGGTATTGGAGAAAGAGCCGGTAATGCCTCTCTTGAGGAAATTGTAATGGCTATCAAGACCCGTAACGACTTCTTTGGCTTGACTACCAACATTGATACCAGGCGAATCTATGGAACGAGCCGACTGGTGAGTGAGCTGACCGGCTTTCCCGTTCAACCGAACAAGGCAATTGTTGGGGCTAACGCTTTTCGTCATGAGTCGGGAATTCACCAGGATGGCGTAATCAAGATGCCGATAACATATGAAATAATCGACCCCAGAACAGTGGGCATACCAAGTAGTAGCCTGGTGCTGGGCAAGCTTAGTGGGCGACATGCCTTTAAGGAGCGGCTGGCAGAGCTAGGCTATAGCTTATCAGAGGAAGACTTTAACCGTGCCTTTTCAGTGTTCAAAGAGCTGGCTGATAAAAAGAAGGGGATCACTGATAAGGATATTGAATCCCTTGTTGCCGAGGAACAACGTACTGTGTCTGAGGCGTATCATCTCGACCGCATTCAGGTATCCTGTGGAGATAGGGGTATTCCCACTGCTGCCGTCAGGCTTATCGACCCCGATGGTCAGATTATGGCCGATGCTGCTTTGGGTACGGGTCCGATTGATGCCCTATATAAGGCTATAAACCGGATAGTGGGAGTGCCTAATGTGCTTGCTGAATTCAGTGTTAAATCAATAACCGAGGGTATTGATGCTATTGGTGAGGTGCTGATTAGGGTAGAGAGTGATGGTGTAACCTATACCGGGCGAGGTGCTGATACCGATATTATTGTCGCCAGTGCTAAAGCTTATATGAATGCCCTTAATAGATTATTGACGGCTAAAAAGACAGTCGGATAGGTTTTTATCTGGAGGTATTGAGGTGGGGATAGAGCTAGAGATGATTTTACGCTTGCTGTTAGCGGTGGCACTGGGAGCCATTATTGGTTACCAGCGGGAGAGAGCTGGTAAATCAGCCGGTCTCAGAACTCATATCCTTATCTGTGTTGGTGCCGCCTTGTTCACGGTAGCTTCACTTTATGGATTTGGCGCTACTGCTGACCCATCTAGAATAGCTGCTGGGATTGTGGCTGGCATTGGTTTCATTGGTGCTGGAGCTATTATGCGCCGGGGAGAAGGTGTTGTTGAGGGTTTGACCACAGCCGCTACTATTTGGGCAGTAGCTGCCGTAGGAATAGCTGCTGGGGCTGGTTTGTATTTGGTCTCGGCGGTTACCACTATTGTTATTTCGATTGTATTACTTTTACCTCATCCTATTAGATGAAGGCCTGTCTCAAGTTTAATACTTTAATCATTCCAGAGAAAGGGGACTATATTGACCTTAGTTGAGAAGATACTTGCTGCCCATAGTGACAAGAAAAAGGTAAGACCAGGCGAGTTCATAAGTGTCAGGGTAGACCTAATTCTGGCTAATGATATTACCGCTCCCATTGCTATAAGAGAGTTCCAGCGAATCGGATTAAAAAGTGTCTTTGACTCCCAAAAAGTAGTGATGGTGCCTGACCACTTTGTGCCTAATAAGGATATTGCCTCTGCGGAACAGGCTAAGCTGATGCGGGAGTTTGCCCGTGACCAGGGAATAATATACTTTGAAGTGGGTCGAATGGGTATTGAGCATGTGGTTATACCCGAGCAAGGCTTGGTGCTGCCTGGGGATGTAGTTATCGGGGCTGATTCACACACCTGCACCTATGGTGCTTTAGGTGCCTTCGCTACTGGTATGGGGTCAACTGATATTGCCGCAGCGATGGCAACTGGAGATATATGGATGAAGGTGCCGCCAACTATTAAGCTGATCTACCATGGAAGTCTGGGAGAATGGGTTGGGGGTAAGGACTTAATCTTATATACCATCGGCGATATTGGTGTGGATGGAGCACTTTATTCAGCTATGGAGTTTGCCGGTGAGGCAATAGATAGACTATCCATAGATGGACGATTTACTATGGCTAATATGGCTATTGAAGCTGGGGCGAAGGCAGGAATTTTTAGGGTAGATAATAAGACACAGCTTTACATAAAGTCTCGAGCAAAACGTCCCTATTTGGTCTATGAGGCTGATAATAATGCTGAATATTCCCAGGTCATTGAATATGATGTATCCAGTATTGAGCCTCAAGTTGCCTTGCCTCATTCACCAGCTAATGCTAAGCCGATTAGTCAACTAGGAGAAATAGAGATAGACCAGGTAGTGATTGGTAGCTGCACCAATGGTCGCCTTGAGGATTTGCAGATTGCTGGACAAATACTAAAAAGAAGGAAGGTTCACCCGAGGCTGCGTTGCATTATTATTCCCGGCTCACAGCAGGTATACCTTAACGCTTTAGATGAAGGATTAATAAAGATATTTATCGAGGCTGGTGCTGTGGTTAGCACTCCGACCTGCGGTCCGTGTCTCGGCGGACATATGGGGGTTCTGGCTGATGGTGAGCGGTGCATCTCCACCACCAATCGCAACTTTGTGGGCAGGATGGGTAGCCCCAAATCAGAGGTCTATCTGGCTAATCCAGCCGTTGCCGCCGCCAGTGCTGTAATGGGCAGAATAGCCAGCCCAGAAGAGATTTAGATATTAAAATATCCAGTGGGAGGCGGGAAAAATATTAAACCTTCTTTTTATGAAAATATTCACTGGAGTTACCTTAGCCTGCCTCGCTTTCGGCATCCTCTATGCTGTAAGCCATAGGAGGGGAGGCAGGGGCCCAATACCGGATAAGGGTAAGGCTTTCATCTTTGTAGTAACAGCACTTATATTTAGCTGTATGGTTGTAGCCCATGCCGTCCTGCTTTTCGCCAACATATATCCTGACTTATTTTTCATCTTTTCCACTCCCGTTGACCTACCTTAAGTAAAGGAATTTGAGAAGGCGCTGCAGGAGCTATAATTTTGGCGACACCTATAAACGCTATATGCAATCTGTACCCGCGGTGGATTTGCTTATTGGGGTCATACGGCTTCTACGAAGTGAAGCGCAAAGGCGAAGTAGCATAAGGGGGTAAGTCTTTGGGAGCAAAGAAGTGGACGAAAAAGAACATCTTCTGGGTCACGCTCCTTACAATCGTGTGCATCGCGGCTTTTCCGGTTAATCCTCTCGTCTTAACCGGCGTTCTGGAAGTAGATTCTAATCTCGCACTATTTATACTCGGCTGGGTGGTGTGGGCATTTGGTATGGTGCTGGTAATGGCGCCTATAGTTATGTTCCCGCGCCGGGGTGGGGTTGCCAAGGGAAAATCGTTTGTGAATACCACCCGCCTGGTTGATAAAGGAATTTATGGAGTAGTCAGGCACCCGCAATACACGGGCGGGATTTTCGCGATATTCATCACCACACTATTATGGTATCCACACTGGTTATTCGGGGTGCTTGGCGCCGTAGGTGCGGTGGCTGTTTACATGAGCTGTAGAGAGGAAGACCAGCGCCTTATTGAGAAGTTTGGGGAAAACTACATAAACTATATGCAAAAAGTACCAAGAATGAATTTCTTTGCTGGGCTGATACGGGTAATACAAGGTAGAAAGGTAAAAAGCCACCCAGAGTAAAGGACTTTGAGAAGGTGCTGGTAGGGGGTATAATTATGATAACTAAGCCGAAAGGAGGAATTTAAATGACCACGCAAGGAAATTTGCTAAGGAATAAGGCGGTTGAATTGATCAAAAGTAACCCAAAGGGGTTAAGGTATTCTGAATTAATGAGAGAATTGCACAATACCTTCCCGGATATACATGTGAAGAGTATACCTGCTGCAGTTTGGGATTTAAATGTTACCTGCGGTAAACAGATATATAAACCTACTAGAGGTCTTTTTAAATACAGATTTTCTGGTGAAGAGGAGATTGAGAAGACCGTCGAAAAGATAGCTTCGACTGTGCAGGAAGAAGACTTTTATAAACCTTTTGCTGATTGGCTAAAGGACGACTTGGGCGAGTGCTCAGCAGCCATTTCCCTCGGAGGAAGTTACTTAGGGAAAAAGTGGGGAACCCCAGACGTTATTGGAATATATAAGCCGTCAACCAGAGATGTTATAAAATTTCAACCAGAAATTCTATCGGCAGAGATCAAAATAAATCCGTCAGAGCCTGTAACTGCTTTTGGTCAGGCGATAGCCTATAGGTTGTTCAGTTCCAAGGTATATTTAGTGGAGCCTAGTACTATGACCCCCGAGGATTTAGATAGAATAGAAGCATTGTGTATTTTATTTGGTGTAGGACTTATTCTATTTGACTTAGATCCTCAAAGTCCAAATTTTAGGATACGCGTCAGAGCACAGAGATATAACCCTGACATGTTTTACGTAAATGAATTTGCAGATAAATTATTCAGTGCTCGGAAAGACGTGTTTAATAGGTTATTTTGATGCTAGAAGGTAAAGTTCATAAATACGGTGCCAATGTTG
>JAIWFK010000060.1:0-5994 GCA_048631695.1 Calditrichales bacterium | reverse complement strand
CCAGCTCATCCTCAGGCACCTCAAAGATAAGCTCATCATGCACCTGAAGCAGCATCTTGCTCTTCAGTTGGCGCTTTTGCATCTCGCTGTCCAGGTTAATCATAGCCACCTTTATGATATCGGCTGATGTACCCTGCACTGGCATATTTATTGCCATACGCTCAGCAGCTTCCCTAATCTGTCGATTGGAGGATTTGATTTCGGGGATAAAACGCCTTCTACCCAGTACTGTTTTAACATTGCCGAATTTTCTTGCCTGCTCTTTGGTAGACTCAAGATATTGCTTTACCCCGGGATACTTTTCAAAGTAGGAGGTAATGAACTGAGCTGCCTCCTCCCATGACAGCTCCGTTGCCCGCTCCAGCCCGTATTTGCTCATACCATAGATGACACCAAAATTAACTGTTTTAGCTACTCGGCGCATATCTGGCGTTACCTCTGAAGCATCCACACTAAAGAGCTGGGCGGCAGTAGCTGCATGAATATCTTCATCCCGACGGAAGGCACCAAGCAGGCTTTCATCCCGAGACAGGTGAGCCAGGGCACGGAGGTCAATCTGTGAGTAGTCTCCAGCCACGAGGTAAGAGCCGAATGGAGCAATAAAGGCTTGCCTTACCTGTTTGCCTAGTTCACCACGGACTGGGATGTTTTGCAGGTTGGGGTCGCTGGAGGAAAGCCGACCAGTAGCTGTCCGCGTTTGGTTAAAGCTGGTATGCACCCGTCCTGTTTTAGGGTTTATTAAGCTGGTCAGAGCATCAGTATAGGTTGACTTAAGCTTAGCTAATTGTCGGTAGCCAAGGATAAATTCTATTATAGGGTGAGTACCGCGTAGTTCTTCCAATACTGAAGCTCCAGTGCTTTTGGTCTTACGGGATGGTGATAATTTCAGCTCCTGGAAGAGTACAGAACCCAATTGCTGAGGTGAGTTAATATTAAATTGGTGACCTACATTGTTATATATTTCTAGCTCCAGCTTCACCAATTTCTCACCGAGGCGGTGTGACATCTGCCTCAGTAATTCTATATCTAGAGCTACCCCATTTCTTTCCATACGGGTAAGCACCGTCACCAGTGGCATTTCAACCTCAGAGAATAACTGCCACAGCCCTTGCTGGCGTAGCTCAGTATCTAGTAATTCGGTCAGTTGCCTGGTCATGTCAGCATCAGCACAGGCATAATCGGCTGCCTGATTCACCTCGACCTGGGACATAGAAATTTGCTTAGCCCCTGAGCCAATAAGAGTAGTGATAGGTGTCATTTCAATGCCCAGCTTGCTGAAAGCAAGGGCTTTCAAGCCCAAGGATTTCTCACCCAGAAGGTAAGCAGCCACCATGGTATCAAAAGTCAGGTTATTGACGGTCACCCCATATTCGGCCAGCACTGTCATATCATACTTACCATTGTGGGCGAATTTGGCTAGACTGGCGTCCTCCAAGGGGGATTTAAGCTGCTCAATAACCTGCTCCAGTGGTAGTTGCTCTACCTGCCCCCAGCCGACATGACCGACAGGGATGTAATAAGCCTCGCCTGTGGCCGGCGATAGAGATATGCCTACCGGCTGGGCTAGCATAGCATTTATACTCGTCGTTTCCAGGTCAAAGGCAAATGACCTAGCTGCCGACAATCGGTTTATCAGTTCGTCGAGGGCTGTGGAAGTATTTATTATATGGTAATCCCCTTGAGGTGGCTTAGTTTCAACCTGAGTATAAGTTTCGGGAGCTACCTTTTCTGTTTCTAGCTGAGGCAGTTTAGGTAGCAGGCTAAAAAACTCCAGTTCGCGGAAAAGCTCGGTTACCTGGTGGCGGTCATAGTGGCTAACCCGGCAGTCATCAAGGTTGAGGGTAACCGGTGTCTGGATAACGATGGTAGCCAGCTCCTTACTCTGGCGGGCAATGGCTTCATTCTGTCGTAATTTATCCTGGAGTTTGGGTGGGATTACCTCGTCTATGTGGGCATAGATCTGGTCTATAGAGTCAAATTGTTGGAGGAGCTTGACGGCAGTCTTCTCACCTATGCCGGGGACTCCGGGGATGTTGTCCGAGGGGTCACCCACCAATCCCTTAAAGTCGGCAATCTGCTGAGGCTTGATGCCATATTTCTGGCTCACAGCGGCTTCATCGTAGAGCACAGTATCGCCAAAGGCTCGCCTCGGAGTAAGTACCCTTACCCGGGGTGAAACCAACTGCATAGCATCAGCATCACCGGTAATAATGATAGAATCAATATCCTGGTCGCTAGCCTGGTGGCTGAGGGCACCTAAAACATCATCTGCCTCATAGCCATCTAGCTCAAAGATAGGGATATGGAAGGCATCTACCAGTTGCCTTACCCGCCCTAACTGATTAACCAGCTCATCAGGGGTCGGGGGTCGCTGTGCCTTATACTGGTCAAAGAGCTGGTGCCTGAAGGTAGGGGCTTCCTTATCAAAGGCAATGGCATAGTGGGTGGGTTTTAACTCGTTTATTACCTTGAGCAGCATGAGGGCAAAGCCATAAACGGCGCTCACCATTTCGCCAGTTTTACTCACCGTGAGTGGTGGCAAAGCGTGGAAGGCACGATGGACAAGCGCATTACCATCAAACAGAACTAAAAGCGACTTTTTCATAAGTTTATTATAGCAGAGTGGAGAGTATCTGGGTTAGCGAGACGCTCCGCAAGGTATGTGTTACACACTGTGCAGTTGCTTCTTAATGCAGTCTTATATCTTCAGGAAATAGTACCATTCTGTGGCGATTACTTTGTGTAGATACCCCTTTGGATTAGGAGTCCCTTTAAGCAAAGAGGATATTTTTGCTCTGAATGGCTTTATGCTATATCCATTGGTAATAGCCTTTTTACCCTCAGGGATAAATCGCGAGTTTAAATTGAGCCTATCTGGGAAACTAAGGCTTATGACTAACGTATTTGAATTTGGATAACTATAGTGCTTCTTTAAAACATTAGATATATTTTGGCCAACTGTGATAATAACCTCTGGTCTCAGTATCTCAATCTTATAACTACAGAAGTAATCCCACATAGCCTTATAGATGTCCCGTGGGGGATCGGCATCTCGTCGGACACCCTTGTGTCCCCTATGCCATAAGGAGAACTTTGCGAAATTGGTAGCACGTACTAGCGAATGTATATTGTTTGTTTACTTGAATGTAGTACCTGGATAGGCGTTAAGAACTAATGCTGCTAGAATGGGGAGATAGCCGTCATCATACGGATGGACGTGAATGTGAGGAGGATTGGAGTTGCTCTGCTGTCGTAGCATTCCCTTATCGGGGCTGTACAGAAATTTACGAATGAGCCCCTCAGCACAGGCTAGGTTCTGAGCTATTGCGTAGATTAGAATACGCGGTTTGGCTTCACAATAGGTAGAACCGACGTCAGGTAACTAAGGCAGTAGTATCATCTATCAATTTATACTATAATATATCTGGCTATCGCTTGGGCAAGGAGAAGCAGATGTTTCACGCCAACTACATTACAAACAAGGATTATATTACTATGTTTGCTGGCAAGGGTGGGGTGGGTAAGACAACTTGCGCTGGAGCCACCGCTCTTCACTATGCCTCCCTTGGCGAGGCAACATTAGTCATATCAACGGATCCAACCCCCTCCCTATCACATATTTTTAATGTGAAAGACAAGCAAAAGCCGACAAAAGTACTAGATGGGCTGTATTTGGCTGAGCTCGGTATTGAAGAGGTAAAAGAGATGTGGAATAAGAAATTTGGTAAGGAAGTTTATGAGGTTTTTTCCTCGTTTGTATCAGTTAATTATGAGGAATTTGTTGATTTTGTTGCTTCCATACTACCGGGCATAAGAGATGAATTTATGATCGATTACATAAGGGAGCTGAGCCTGGAAAGGAAGTACCAGCGTATAGTCTGGGATACCGCTCCTATGGGACAAACGCTTCACTTGCTGAAAACCCCAGCCATGCTCAGAGAGCATCTAAAGCCTGCCCCTCGTATTTATACTAAGCTGAAGCTTGGTAAGGAAACGAAGAGGTCAGTTCTAGATATTATAAAGGGGTGGGAAAGCTTATCTAGTGTGAATATAGATTTTCTCAGGCATGGGGTAAGATTCGTCATTGTTGCCATTCCTGAAGCACTGGCTGTTGACCAGCTTGACAGTATCTTTGATGAATTTGATAGGCATGGGCTTAAGGCTGAGCAGCTAGTGATAAATAATGTAATAAAGGAAGTAGCCGACTCAACTTTTCTTCAGGCTAAGGCTGAGCAGCAAAGAGGGTATATCGACCTCCTCCACCGTAAGTATCAAAGCATGAAAATGGTTGAATTGCCTCTTTTCCCCCACGAGATAAAAGGAATAAACAGCCTGAAGGACATTGAGAGAAGCCTCTTTAAATTTGAAAATTAATTACATCGACTAGAAATCGCTGAGCGGAGCTTTCTGGATAGATTTCAAATAGGATATATTATTATGCTCGGTAAGTATGAATTGTCCGTCTTTATAAATAAAGGTTGTAATTCCACATGTATCCTGCTTTATGTTCCAGAAGTGCGAATTATCAAGCCCCAATAAAGCACATATCAAAACTTTATTCACTACACGATGAGATACTAAGACTACAATACCCTCATATTTGACTATTACCTCACTCACTACACCGGTAGCTCTTTCCCTGACATCACTTAGGCTTTCTCCAGATGGCATCTTTGCCTGTTCGGGACTCTTAAACCACTCCGCATAAAGCTCTTTATACTTATTTCTTACTTGTTGATGGGCTAATCCTTGCCATTCTCCGTAATTAAAATCTATAAGACCGGGAGCAATTTCTACATCAATACTATGATAGCTAGCAATCATCTCTGCCGTCTTTAGGGCACGTTTTAGCGGGCTTGAATAAACGGCATCTATCTTCAGATGACATAGATATTCAGCTAAGAGTGCTGCCTGTTTCATTCCAGTCTCATTCAGCTCAATATCAATTCTTCCTCTAAATACCTCTCCTACATTCCATTCGGTTTCCCCGTGTCTTACCAAAATAATCTGTGTCATTTGGTCAAGTTTTATTTCCAGATTTTAGGTAGATACCCGCCCACTTTCTGCTAGTGATTTTCATATTTATTTTTTCTCTTTAAATAGATATTGAAAGGGGCAACCAGAATGAGAAGAAGACCGTAGTAGCCGGCAATAATCCACCAGGTTGAGCTGAACATAACATTACCTTAATACCTAACTATTCTTCTATCTTCTCAATCTCAATTGTGCATTTCGGCTCCAGAGCACCAAAAGCAGCCAGGGCAGCCAGAACCGGAGTTAACAGATGCCCTCTTGGTGCCCCTGGGGAGCCTAATGGCAGTGGAACCTCAATTAGACATCTCCGCCCGTGTAGCAGACATATCCTTTTGATATTACCTTCACGCATGAGTTGTTTGACTAGCGGAACCAAGCTGTCCCCAGATACAGTAAGCTTTTCCATAGCAGCCATTTCAAACCTCCTCCTTATATTATTCTAACCTAGTGGATTATTGCCTATGATTCTTCTACCTTCTCAACCTCAATGGTGCATTCGGTTACCAGAGCAGCAAAAGCACCCAGGGCAGCCAAAACTGGAGCTATCAGAATCCCTATTGCCGCCGCTGGCGCACCTATTGATAATGGAATCTCTAACACCGGTCGCCCTTCGTGTAGCACACGGACCCTTCTAATGTTACCTTCATGTATGAGTTGCTTGATTTTCTCAACCAACTGGCTTCCCGATACGTTAAACTTTTCGTTAGTGCTCATGTCTAACCTCCTCATCTGTATGCCTAGGAGTTATAGTCCAAGAATCCTCTTAATGCTGTTGATACTACGGTCTAATACACACTCCTGGCTCAGAGGAACTCCCATTCTCACTCTCGTACCCGCGAGTTGAGCGTAGATAGTGACTAACAGAGGCTTCAGTACGTCCAGCATACCATCAGCACCAGCTTCAAAAGTAGTTTTAGTTAGCGAAATATCTTCTAGGCGTTCCCTCTGGCAAGCCTCCTT
>JAIWFK010000059.1:5659-6008 GCA_048631695.1 Calditrichales bacterium | reverse complement strand
AACCCCGCCAGAACCAGAGAGCCTTTTAAGGTGAGAGTCTGCTCTATCTTAGAAGTAAAACTCAAAGCGGTAAGTAAAATACCAAAGACTATAATCCCTGCTACCAATGTTTGCGTATATAACCGGTCGCGGTGCCGTGCCTCTTCAAGCGCAATCGAATATAACTGAATTAGTTGGTTCTTACTAAAGCCAACAGCCATTCTTTATCTTACCTCCCCTTCACAGCTTTTCCTTTTCCTCCCTTACTTCCTCCTCCATAGACAAGCTTGAAGGGGCTTGCCCCTCTTGTATTTTTGTCATTTGATATTGTTTAGGGTTTAGTCCGCCTCAGGCGGTTAGTATTTAGAAT
>JAIWFK010000059.1:0-5649 GCA_048631695.1 Calditrichales bacterium | reverse complement strand
TGAGGTCACTATCCCTAAATCCACCTTCTTCTTTTACTCTAGCCAGACCCTTTGTCATTGCGAGCGAAGCGAAGCAATCTCCCCTTTAAAGATTGCTTCGTCGCTGCTCTCCTCGCAATGACGTGCACCATGACAAAGCCCGCTTGCATTTCAATCACTATTTTGCAGGAACCTCCTCAGGTCAATAAATAACATTATATCCACCTTCTTCTTTTGCTCTGGCTCTTGGCTGAGCTAAGGCTGGGTAGGTGCTCCTCCACTAAAGATGATTCTACCAGTTGCCAGAAGTTTTCTCTATCAGCCCCGGTTACTACTGCCTTTTCGTGGGCTTCGCTTAAGGCTACCGGGTATCCCAGCCCACGCTGGCACTGGTCTAAAACCAGCGAATGAGTCAAATTGAGCAGACTATCATCCGTTGCCACCCACTGTGGAATCTCAATCCTGGCTATCTCATCTTCCACCCTGAGGTAGAAGAAATAGACCTGATGCAGTCCATAATGCTTTTGAACTATGGACGAACGACTGATAAAAATTGCTGACCTTTCTCCTCGCCCTAATATATCTGAAAACAGCTCCCTATCCTGGACGCCAGCCACCATATCACATTCCTTTGTTTCACATTGTTGGCAATAGAGGTCAGTGTCAACAACTTCACGAGGGCAAAGAGCCACCCGCAGTACATTAACCACATCAGTGCTACGAGGAAAGCTAATATAGCTGGCTAAACCAAGCCGCTTGCCATTATTTAGTTTCCTTATGTCATCAAGATAGGTCAGAAAGCCTTGAGCCAGCAGTGCCTCAATGACAAATTCAGGGTAAACCTGCCCAGCCAGACCCCACAGAATAAGAGAGCCATCAAGCAGCGCCAGACTCAGGCTGTCCTGGGGCAGGTCTGCTGCTAGCTTAGCTAACTGGCGGCACTCCTCAATACTACGCTTGATACCTAGAAGCACGCCTTCTATTGGTTGCTCACGGCCTTTAACCCCAGCCGGGGCAATAACCAAGTCTTCATCCCCGAAATAGAGGCAAGGGAAACTATCAAGGGCAGCAGTAGACTGGGCACCGTAGTGAAGAATAACCGAGCCTATATTTATCAGATAACACCTGGTTGACTTATGTCGGTCAACATCAATATGAGAGCCATCAGTAGCAATGACAGTGAATTCGGTGGGGGTGGTTAATGCCTTATAGTGCTGGTCAAGCCCGCCTGAGGCGGGAAGCCCATCTACCAGGCCGGCTACCAACCAGGTGGTCTTGCTAGAGGTAATCTTCCTAGTCAAATCAGCCAGGTCAGTTGCCTGATTATGGAGAGTATTCAAGGCATAGTCTAGTCGCTTCTGCCTTTCGGCACCACCAGCCTTGAGCCTGGCTACCATGCCTCCAACCTGTGAAGCAACCCTAGTTAAATCTAGCGACACTTCTTCTGCCCCACAAAGAAGTTGCCTATCAAGCTAACCCCTTCAAACTTCCCCTGATAGATAACCCACATAAGCAAGCTTGTTTCCTTATATACAGCATCTTAAATAATTGCGTACAATTCAAACAAGAATTAAATCCTAAAGTCGCTTCAATCCAAATACTAAATGTTTGGGTCATTAGTACTTTGTATTCATTCCGAAAATAGAAAGCCTTAGTCCTCCTGTCATTCTGAGCCCCTTCGCTTCCTGTCATTCTGACCCTTCAATGGAAGGGGAAGAATCTCGTGTCGCTCAGGGCAGGCTCCGGCGAGGAATCTCAAACCTCTTTAGACCCTTCCCCTTCGCTTTCTCTCAGGGTCAGGGTGACATAGAAGTGGCTGAATGCTTACCACCCCTTTTCATCGTTCGTTGGTCCGCCTCAGGCGGATGGGCGTTTGTTTAGAGTTTAGTCCTTCTTTGATCCTTCTTCGAAGGATGAAGGATAGTATTTAGAATTTGCCGGTATCCCTGCTAAACGCAAGTATTTATGTCATCATATATAAGGCTACCTCAGAATACCCTTTACGATAACATCCACCGCCTCATTCTCTTCCAGCCCCCTTGCCATTAGTGTCTCCACCTGTCTTCTATCTATACTGCCTATAGCTGCCTCATGGGTTACCTTTGCCTTGTCATTAGTTACGACAACAAGTGGTATTGCCTTGGCTACTGCCTCTGTCCCATTAACCAGCTCGGTGCAATCAACATGCCCTCTAGCATAGGGAGCATTCCCATAGGTTTCGCCGATAACCTCGGCTGTGGCTCTATCTGTCAGCACTATCCTGGTCTTTATCAGGCTTCGGGCACCATTACCATTCAAGTGTACCTTCTCAGATATCCTTATTATATCATCCCTCTTGCCGTAGACCTTGGCTATCAGCTCAGCTACACTCCCAGCTGCAGAAAAAATCTCATAGTCAAAGTCTAATTTACCGACACAGCCCTCAACCAGGCTAAAGGTATTTTCATATTGAGCCTTTTCACCCAGGTTAACCTTAGCCTTGGGAATTACCTCAATTCCACCAAGTTCGCCATGGTAGTGAGTTTCCTTATAGCTGAATTTAGCATTATCCTCAATATTTATTACGGCATCCATCTTATGGATTATATGGACAGCGTTGGGGAAAATACAGTGGGCAATTACTTTGACCTCAGCCCCCCGCTTCACATCCACCCGTAACTTAATCCGCTGTAACCCCACCTCAGGTAAAATACCAAAACATAAGTGAATTGGACGGCTTACCTTGTAACCCTCTTCAATTAATAATCCAGCGCTAATGAACCCCTCGTCAGTTTTCGCTCGCAATTTAACGCCTTCTATTTCAGTAGCACTCAAAACCCTGTCTTCCTGAACCACCAGACTGGCTGTATCCCCACTTACTAAAGCACTCTTATCGCCACCCACTTTTTCATAAGCATCAACCAACTCTTGATATTCCTTTTCGACCAAGTAATGAATCATAATCCTTCATCCTGTTCCATTGGTTCATTGATATGGAGACAGGTTCGGCAGTGGTCTTTGAACCATTGGCAAGTTTCCGCTGGCGCTCCCGTTCTGATTATCTTACCGGCGCATAACAGGGATACCATATGGGCTATTTCGGCTACCTTCTCATTATGGGTAATTAACAGAACAGATGAGCCCCGTTTACTCATTTCTACTATGCCATTCAGGACGAGGGGTAATGATATAATATCTATGCCCGAGTCAGGCTCATCCAATATTGCTAATTTGGGTCGCATGGCCAAGACAGAAGCCAACTCTATCCTCTTCCTCTCGCCACCACTTAGGGTGTTATCAACATCTCTATCCAAGTATTGTGCTGGTTCCATTCCTACCATCCACAAATACTGTTCCACCTGCTCAATCCCAAGATTATTGCCACTGAGCTTAAGGTAGTCCCTCACCCTCAATCCTTCAATCCTGGCTGGCTCTTGCCAGGCTAGAGTTATCCCCTTCTTGGCTCGATGAGAAATAGAAAGTTCAGCAATATCCTCACCTTCAAAAATCACTCTACCTCCGGTGGGCTTGCAGTTATTTACTCCCATTATAAGGTAGGCAAGGGTAGTTTTACCGGTTCCATTTTCACCCAGAATCCCATGTATTTCACCCGTATCAACATGCAAGTTTAAATCATTAATTATTGACTTACCATTTAACACTAACTGAAGATTTTCCACTTCTAACATATTGCAACCTCCAACCAGTAGCTATGTACATCTACTCAACCTCAAATAACAGTATAATTCATGAAAGTGACGAACTCAAGTAGATTCAATTCCTCTTATATATTGTTTGTATTTTCTGGTGTGTGGTATAATGTGTTATAAAACATCAGGGAGAACGAATGGTATCAAAAAGAACGCCTAAGAAAGTATTAAAAGTAGAAGATAAGCAATTGCGTGACTATGAGCTAGTATTAATTATCAGCCCAGAGGTTGTGGAGGAGGCACTTGATACAACAATAGATAATGTGACCAAGCTTATTACAGAAAGAGGTGGAATTATTTCTAACGCAGAACGATGGGGCAAGAGAAAGCTAGCCTATCCTATAGAACACTTTGTGGAGGGTAATTATGTGCTGACACAGTTCAAATTGAAGCCTGTATTAAGCAAAGAGCTAGAAGCAAACCTGCGAACTTCCGAGCAGATTCTACGGCATCTACTCATAAAATTGAGTAGTTAATGAGAAGAGAGAAAGGAGTTATTTGAAGCAATGGCAAGCTTAAATAAGGTGATGATTATCGGTAATCTCGGGAGCGAACCTGAAATGCGCTTTACCCCTAATGGCAATCCTGTAACCTCATTTCGTGTTGCCACTAATCGAGTGTATAACACTACTGAGGGTGGGCGTAAAGAAGAAACAGAGTGGTTTACTGTAGTTGCCTGGAACAAGCTAGCGGAACAATGCAATCAGTTTTTAACTAAGGGTCGGCTTATCTACGCTGAGGGCAGGCTACATACACGCACCTGGGAAGGGCAGGATGGGCAAAAGCATTACCGAACCGAAATAATAGCCAACAGGATAACATTTCTTGATAGGCAAGCAGTAGCTCCACTGCCTGAGGAGAAGGTTGAGGAAATTGGTGAAAAGGTTGAGGAAGTTGGTGAATTGGAACCTGCTGAGGACATACCATTTTAAAGGGGGCTACAATCTGGTAAATTTAGTAAGAAGTAGGGGTCTTATTACGAATGGCTAAGCAAAAATCTACTATAAGAACAGGAATCAAGAGAAGAAGCGATAGAAGATACGTAGCAAAGCGTAAGTTTTGTTCCTTTTGTACAGGTAAGCTCAAGGCAATAGACTATAAAGACCCAGTAACATTGTGCAGCTACATATCGACTGGAGGAAAGATTGAGCCCCGTCGAAAGACGGGCAGTTGCGCTAAGCATCAGCGTATCTTGGCAGTTGCTATAAAAAGAGCACGTCACTTAGCCCTACTACCGTATGTGGAATCCCATATCCGAGAGACAGGTGGCGTAGGCGTACGCGATTAATTTGATTGTTTAGCAGCTATACCTCCACTATGAATCCACAGTTCATAGAATCTTATTAGCTATTACTGTTGCCTGAAATAGACATCTCTACATCGCTTAGCGGAAGGAGTTGTGCATATTTAATAATCAATCCCCCTTTGCATTTCTGCTTCTTGTCTATGTTTATCTCCGATAAGGGTAGCCTTTTCATCATTACTTATTAAATGTTTGTAAACACTTACATGCCCAGACATAGATGGCCTGTTTCGATTGACTAGAGGACGAACACCAGAAAAAGTGAAGACGATTTGAGATGGAGTGACCTCAATCGTTGGGAACACCCTTTTAATCATCTTGATGAAGTATTGAACCTCTTGATCCGTAATGATGGCTTGATCCGGATCGTCAATTTGAATATCTGAGGTACCAATCAATACTTTATCTTCCAGAGGGTAGATGAGAACGATACGTCCATCTTTGTTCTCAAAGAAAAATTCGTTGTCTCCAATGGCTGCGCGCAACTCTGGATGTTCGATAACAATATGTGATCCTTTTGTGCCGCCAATACATTCGGTTTTCCGGCCTAAGGAGGCATTTATTTGATCGATCCAGGCCCCCCCAGCGTTAATCACGATTTTAGGTCTTACAGTGAAAGTGGCGCCTTCAATTTCATCTTTGAGGGTGACTTGATTGCCTGTGGCAGAAACCAGGCTC
>JAIWFK010000058.1:0-6192 GCA_048631695.1 Calditrichales bacterium | reverse complement strand
TACCGCTTCTATTACACCAATACCGTTCTCTCTAAGTGTGGAAGCCAGCTTTATCGCCTTATCCTTGGCTTCATTACCCAAATGGGCGATAAAAACTTGGGGTTTGGGTAGAGCTGGGATAGGGATATTCTGTTTCTTTATGTTGAGAATTATTCGTTCTATGCCAGCGGCGAAGCCAATAGCCGGGGTAGGTTTACCGCCCAGTTCCTCAATCAGATCATCATACCGTCCGCCACCACCTAGGGTGCTCTGGGCTCCTTCTGCCTCAGGTTGAATCTCAAATACTGTTCTGGTGTAGTAGTCAAGCCCTCGAACCAGACGGTGATTTACTATGAAGGGAAGCTCAAGCAGTTCTAGGTATCTCTTTAACTGGTTGAAGTGGGTATCACATTGCTTACAAAGATAGTCAGTGCTTCTGGGAGCAGAGTTGGCAATTTTCTGACATAATGGCTTTTTGCAGTCAAGTAGACGAAGCGTGTTTCTCTTCAGCCTGGTTTTGCAGTCTGAGCACAGGTCACGGGCGTAATTAGCGTAGTAATTCTTGAGGGTGGTTAAATATCCTGGACGACACTCTTTACAACCGATACTATTGAGCTGGAGTGATAGGTGGTGAAGGTTTAATGACTCAAAGAATCGCCATGCTAAATCAATGACTTCAGCATCAAGGGCAGGGTCGTCATCGCCAATAGCTTCATAACCAAACTGATAGTGTTGACGGTATCTTCCTGCCTGGGGTCTTTCATATCTAAAAATAGAAGCAATATAATATAGTTTTACCGGTTGTGGCAAATTATGCAGACCGTGTTCTAAATAGGCTCGGCATACTGAGGCTGTGCCCTCTGGTCTCAGGGTTATCTGGCTGCCGCTTCTGTCTTGGAAGGTATACATTTGCTTTTCCACAATGTCGGTGTCTTCTCCCACACTGCGGGTGAAAAGCTGCGTATCCTCAAAGGCTGGGGCATCAATACGCTCATAGCCATAGAGTTGACAGATATTCGCCACTTTTTGCTCTATGTAGCGCCAGTAGGCTTGCTCCTTGGGTAGAATATCTGAGGTTCCTCGTGGTGCTCGATACAACTTAACTTTCCCCTTTATTTTAGTGGATTCCCAGTAAAATTGTAGATTTTTCTGGGTGCTTTTCAAGCTAGAATACAGTATTAGCGCTAGATTTGTAAAGATGAAGCTTGATTTTGCACAAGTAATCCTGTTGCGTTATACTTGAAATATGAGTTTTAATCAGCTTATAGACAAGGCTCGAGAGTATCTTCCACCGGAGAAGATAGCTATAGTTGAGGATGCCTATAATTTTGCCCTGGAGGCACACCAGGGGGAGGTGCGTCAATCAGGCGAGCCTTATATAGAGCATCCGCTGGAGACAGCCATGACCCTAGCTGAGCTTCAGCTAGATGCTACTGCCCTGGCTGCCGCCTTGCTGCATGATGTTCCTGAGAATTGTGACATACCTATTTCAGAGATTCAAGCTAAGTTTGGCGCAGAGGTAGCCAAGCTAGTTGATGGTGTCACCAGGCTGGCTAAACTCTCCTGGTCAGGTGAGGGTATGGCCACTGGGGAAGTGCAGGCGGAGAATCTGAGGAAGATGTTAGTGGCAATGGCCGAGGACCTACGTGTGGTGTTTATCAAGCTGGCTGATAGACTGCACAATATGCGTACCTTAGACCACCTATCGCCGGAAAGGCAGCTTAGAATTGCCCAGGAGACTTTGGAGATATATGCCCCCTTAGCTCATCGACTAGGGATATGGGAGTTAAAGTGGCAGTTGGAAGATTTATCCTTTCGTTATCTGGAGTCAGGAAAGTATCACCAGATCGCTAACTTGGTTGCTGCCCAGCGCACCCAGCGGGAGAGGTTCATAACCCAGGTAATTCAGATTTTAAAGGCAGAGTTTGATAAGGTTAATCTCAAAGCTGATATTTCAGGTAGACCCAAGCACATATACAGTATATACCAAAAAATGGAGAAGTATTCTGCACTGGGGAAACATTTTGATGATATACATGACCTTCTTGCCCTTCGGGTATTGGTTGATACTGTGCCTGATTGCTATAGTGCGGTAGGTGTTATCCACAGTTTGTGGCGCCCTTTGCCTGAGGAATTTGACGACTTTATTGCTAACCCCAAGCCAAACGGGTATCAATCTTTACATACTGCCGTAATGTGTCTAGATATGACTCCTCTTGAAGTTCAGGTTCGCACTCATGAGATGCATCATATTGCTGAATATGGGGTGGCGGCTCACTGGCGATATAAGGAGGGTGAAAAAAGGGATATACGCTTTGAGGAGCGAATAGGTTGGCTACGCCAGTTAATTGAGTGGCATCGGGAGCTTAGTGGTGCTGAAGAGTTCTTGGAATCGGTTAAAACGGATATATTTATTGACCAGGTTTTTATTTACACACCTAAGGGAGAGATAAAGGATTTGCCCAAAGGTTCTACTCCCCTTGATTTTGCCTATCGCGTTCATACTGAATTGGGGCACCGTTGTATAGGAGCTAAGGTGAATGGTAAGCTGGTGACACTTAATTATAAGCTAGGTAATGGTGATGTAGTGGAGATTATGTCGGCTAAGAAGGCAAAGGGACCAAGCCGAGACTGGTTAAATCCGCACTTAGGTTATATTAAAACGTCTCAAGCTCGGGGGAAGATACGGCAGTGGTTTAAGAAGCAAGAGCGGGCAGGTAATATTGAGTGTGGGCGGGAGCTTTTGGAGAAGGAGATGAGACGTCTGGGCATAAGGCTTGAGCGAGAGGAGCTAGCCAAGTTGTTCAAGTATGATAGCTTGGATGATTTCTTAGTTGCTATTGGTTACGGTGGCATTACCACCCATCAGATTGCCTTGAAGCTAGCCGCCCGGCAAGAGCCACCAAAGATGGTGCCCGAAGTTAGACCACTCCAGCCGCCGGTATCAACTATTCAGGTGTTGGGGGCTGGGGATATGCTTACTCATTTGGCTCAGTGTTGTCATCCTGTTCCTGGTGACAAGATTATTGGCTATGTTACTCGCAGTCGTGGGGTGACAATTCACCGTCAAGATTGTTACAATGTGGTTCATGAAGAAGAAAGGGAGAGACTTATTGCGGTGGGGTGGGGACAGACTGATTCGATATATCCAGTTAGAATTCTGGTTGAAGCCTGGGATAGAGTAGGGCTGGTGCGTGATATCACCACAGTTGTGGCTGAAGAGAAGGTTAATATCGCTGCAGTGAGCTTTATTAATCATAATGACTATACTACATCCACATACATTACTTTAGAGACTAGGGGATTACCTCAGCTAAGCCGGCTCTTGGCAAAAATTGAAGGGCTCCGAGGGGTAATAAGTGTTACCAGGGCTGGGGATGAGGCAACTATTAAAGCTAGCCCTCAACCTGATTGGTCAAAATAAGGATAGAGCTATAAATGATATCTAAGGAGGTTTATATTGCCAGTTACTAAATCAGCTCAAAAACAGGTGCGGGTGGTAGAAAGAGGGCGATTACGTAACAAGTCTATTCGTACCCAATGTAAGACTAACATAACCAAGGCAGAAAGGCTTATTCTATTGGGGGAGCTTGAATCGGCACAGAGGGTGGTGCTAGCTGCCATCAGCTCGTTAGATAAAGCGGCTGAGAAAGGGGTTATCCACCCCAATAATGCTGCCCGTCGTAAATCGCGCTTAATGAAGAAACTTAATGAAGCTTTATCTTTGGCTGAAACCGAGCCAGAAAAGGCTGGCTGATTCGCTCTCAAGAATAGCCTCTCAGTGGTCTATTCTGTTGCCCCCTTATATTACTTGACAAGAAAATTTATTTAATATAGAGTTTAGTCGAACATATGTTCGTTTAGAAAATGAGAGTATTATCAAATAAACAGCAGAATATCATTGATTATATTCGACGTTTTTTGGTGGATAGGGGCTATCCTCCTAGCATCAGGGACATAGTAAGTGGATGCAAGATTAGCTCGACATCAGTTGTAGATTATAACCTAAAAATATTGGAGGATAAGGGATATATTCGTCGTCATCACGATGTGTCGCGCGGTATTGAGTTACTAGCTTGGTCTCCTATCCTGCGGTATCAAGTTCCTATCATTGGCCAAATAGCCGCTGGCGAGCCGATACCAGTGCCAACTCCTGATACCTGGGATGTCACTGCTTCATCAGAGACTCTAGAGGTGACCGAAGATTTGACTAAGGGCAGAGAAGGGGTTTATGCTCTGAAGGTGAAGGGCTTGTCAATGGTGGATGCTTTAGTTAATGACGGCGATATCATACTTATGCAGTATGTGAATGTGGTAGAGAATGGAGAGATGGCAGCAATATGGCTTAGGGCGGAAAAGGAAGTAACACTGAAAAAAGTATATATTGAGCCGGGTCGCATTCGCCTCCAGCCGGCAAATAGTCAAATGAGACCTATATATACTGACCCAGAGAATGTTGAGATTCAGGGTAAGGTCATTGCCGTCATCAGGCAGTTAATTTGATTTTTATCATTAATGGGTATAAATTAGCAACAGTTGTTGGCTGGTGGACAGTCTGAATTAGACATCGAGAGGAAGGTTATGATTCTAGCTCAGTTTCAGAGTATAGGGCGTGACCTCTTTACAAGGGGGCTGGTTTCTTCCAGTAGCGGTAATCTCAGTATTAGACTGGGAGAGCATATGATTATTACTCGGCGTGGTAGCCGATTAGGTTGTCTTGAAGAAAATGACTTGATAGAGACAGGAGTAAGTAAGAATGACCGGAATACACCGTTAGCCTCGACCGAATTAGCTGTCCACCGTGCTATTTATCAAGAAACCACAGCCCAAGCTATAGTTCATGCTCATCCACCTCACGCCGTTGCCCTGTCACTTACTGAAACTGAGATTGTGCCTGATGATACCGAAGGTCTATCTATTGTGGGTCGGGTTCCTGTCTTGGGTTGGCATATGGAGGTAAGATCAGGGGGTCTGGCTAATATAATCGCTGAGGCATTAACGCAAAACAGGATAATTATGGTTCGCGGTCACGGCAGCTTTGCTATAGGTCAACTACTTGATGAAGGTCATAACTGCACTACTGCACTAGAGGAAAGCTGCCAGGTTATTTGCCTATTGAAGTCTTTACAAGTAAGTCCAGCTAACGAATAGCTTATCTCTCCCCCCTTTTGTATTTATCTCTCCGCAAGAGTTCATTGACGAGATTCTGTTTACTCCCAGCCTCGGCTACGGCAGTCATAAGTGTGGGCAGAAAGTGGAGGACTAATATTAGCAGTACGATAAGGGAGAAGGTAACCAGTACCCCTGATTTTTCCAGCAACCAGGCGGATAAGGGCACCGAAATGAGTCCGATGTTTATAGAAAGGACAGGGTTGCGGGTGATTGCTACGAATATAAGCGTTATGGCGAGAGCAATTAGTAGTTCCGTAGGCATCAGGAAGGCAAGAACACCTATAGTAGTGGCCAGACCATTTCCCCCGGTGAATTTCAGGTAGATAGACCATATGTGCCCGGCAATTGCTGCCACTCCAGTTAGCATTACGAAGGTCTCAGGTGCACCTAGTGAGTATTGAGCTGTGGTTATAGTCCCGAAGGGGATATTTAATAACCACTGGGCTATAGCTACTGCCGCTGCTCCCTTAATAACATCGAAAATACCTACAGCTATGCCAGCTCCCCTCCCCGCCTGCTGGAAGGCATTTCGAGTGCCTACATTACCCCCACCCACCTGACGAATGTCTTTACCCGTTATTAAGCGAACCGCAATATAGGCTGATGGTATTGAGCCAAGTAGGTAACCAATAGCTATAGCTATAATTACGGTAATGATTTCATTGACTACCATTTAACCCTCAAATACCAGTCTATTTTTCATAGACAGCAGTGCACCAGGCAAGGTATTTTGGGTTATTACCTCGTATTACCTCAGAATAGAGCTGCTGTAATTTCCTTGTTATTTCACCAATTTCACCGTTGCCTATCTTACGGCGGTCTATCTCAGCAACCGGGGTTATATTGGCGGCAGTTCCGGTTAAAAAGCACTCTTCAGCATTGTAAAGCTCAGTGCGCTCAACCTGTCTTTCTATTGTTTCTACTCCCAGTTCATTTCGTGCCAGGGCTATTATTGTTTGGCTGTCAGGGTATGGAGAGCAGTCAGGCGGAGACCGCGGAATCAGTGACCCCGACTCTGGTTCCCACCTCTCCACCGCTGCC